>JAJQCU010000013.1:917-4244 GCA_021202575.1 Lachnospiraceae bacterium | reverse complement strand
CCTTTACACTATATATGCAAGAAATAGTAGAATAGTAAAAGGATATTTTATTAAATTTTGGTGAACCATGTTAGAACTGAGAAAGCGTAAATTACTAAAATTGGTTAATAGACAGAAATAATACGAGTAAAATAAAGTCAGACTTTAGATTTATCGGAAAGAGGGGAGCATATATTCTGTTCTTTAATCTGCTGATATCAGGGTCAAATACTTTTGATCCTGACGTTGTCTCTTTTAAAGAAAGAAGTATTTTTCATATGTTAAAAAAGACAGAAGGACCGGATTCTATAATTGATAGAGTCCGGTCTCTTCGGCGCGTATGTATCTGTATTTTTCGGGTTAAAGCCTCCACGGGATTTTGTGCCCTGTCAGACCGCCATCTTTTTGACCTGGGCCAGTGCCTTCTCCACCGGCGGCAGCTTGATGATGATCACGGTGATCAGACCCTCCGCCAGAATGAAGGAATAATTATATATAACAGGATAGAGGGCGGTCAGCGACTGCGGGAAGTTCTCGGGCATGTAGTCCATCCAGTACAGATAGCCGCCCAGCGCGTGGAAAGCGCCGCGGACAAGGATGCCCAGCAGATAGCCCTTGAGCAGGGCGTTCTTTTTGCTTTTGTAAAAGAGGCCGGACAGGCCAAGGCCAGCGAAGGCGAAAATATAGTCGCAGCAGACCTGGAAGGGAGCCAGAACGTAGGGCTCCTGTAAAAACTGCAGGATTCCGTAGGCAAGCCCGGTCATAATACCCACGCCGGGGCCGTACCAGCAGCCGATCAGGCAGACGAAAAGCATGCTGCACAGGGTCACGGAGCCGCCGTAGGGCAGGGCGAAGAGCTTGATGTAGGAAGTGACGAAGGCCAGTGCCAGAGCGGCGGCGCAGAAGACCAGCTGCTTGGTGGACAGCTTCTGGTGGCTGCTTTTGCCGTAAAGAAATACAGCTCCTAACAACAGAGCCGCGGCGATGATGCCGAACAGCACATAGCCGAATGTGGTGAGACCGAGATCTGAGTTGACGATTGACATAAAAAAATCCTCCTTTGGTATAGTGGAGGAAGCAGCGGGATGGCGGCGCGGCGGGAGCTTATTGCGGGATGATACAGAGGGAAAGAACCGCTGCATCAAAAAGCGCCGGGCGCGTGCCATATGGTTGCCTCCTTACGCCGGTATTACCCGGTTCAAGTGATAAGGGTCAGGGCAGTCCGGCGTACGCTTGCGCGCCGGCCCATTCTCAGCGATTGCTCCCCTGGCAAAAATCCGGATATCCATCGGAACAGGAACCGCGGTCAGGATCGAATGACCCCGCTCAGATCGGCAAAAGGGCAGGCGATTTTGCAGCCGTTGCCCTGGCTTTGCCCCGGTCGATATCCGGAGATAAATGTAAAATAATTTCACGGATATGTCAAGAGAATTTTCCAATGAAACGCCTGACATAGAATTTTCCAATGAAACGCTTGACAGAGAATTATTCAATGAAACATTTGCAGAGGTTATTATTCACAGTAGCTTGCAGAGAATTTCCCCGGCGAAATTTTGCAGACATACCGGCTGCTATTGTGCCTTGTCTGAATTCGGAGACTGTGATATAATGACCGGCGAATTGGATCATGAGCGTTCTTTGCTCATGGTTTAATTCCATTGTTTTAACGGGAATGAAACACATATATTTTAAATCAGGAGGAGAATAACGTGAAATACGAAAATAACAGAATAACCGATTTACAGATCGCGTACATCGGCGGCGGATCCAGAGGCTGGGCCTGGACCTTTATGACGGATCTGGCTATGGATGACTCGCTTAGCGGCACCATCCGGCTCTATGATATTGATGAGGAGGCCGCGCATAATAACGAGATCATCGGCAATCATCTGACCGCCAGGCCGGATGCCGTGGGCAAATGGCTTTACACGACGTGCAAGACCATCGGGGAAGCGCTGACAGGCGCGGATTTTGTGGTGATTTCCATTCTGCCGGGCACCTTTGATGAAATGCAGTCCGACGTTCATCTGCCGGAGCGGCTGGGAATTTATCAGTCCGTGGGCGACACGGCGGGTCCCGGCGGCACCATCCGCGCCCTGCGCACCCTGCCCATGTTTGTGGGTTTCGCAGAAGCCATCAGGGAGTACGCCCCCGACGCCTGGGTGATCAACTATACCAACCCTATGTCCCTGTGCGTGAAGACGCTGTACCATGTTTTCCCGCAGATCAAGGCCTTTGGCTGCTGTCACGAGGTGTTCAGCACCCAGAAGGTTTTAAAGGGTATCTGCGAGGAGACCTTTGGCCTGGAAAATATTGACCGCAGGGATATCCACGTCAACGTGCTGGGAATCAACCACTTCACCTGGTTTGATCAGGCATCCTACAGGGGGATTGACCTGTTTCCGGTTTACCGGGATTATGTGGAGGAGCACTATGAGGAGGGGTACGACGCGGTAGACTCTAACTGGGCCAACAATACCTTTGCCTGCGCCCATCGGGTAAAATTTGACCTGTTTCGCCGTTATGGCCTGATCGCCGCGGCGGGGGACCGGCATCTGGCGGAATTTATGCCCGGCGATGAGTATCTGAAGGACCCGGAGACGGTGAAGAACTGGAAATTCGGCCTGACCACAGTAGACTGGAGAAAAGAGCATTTGCAGAGGCGCCTGGAGAGAAGCAGGCGGCTTGCCGGCTTTGAGGAGGAGGTGGAGCTAAAGCCCACCGGCGAGGAAGGCATTCTTCTGATCAGGGCGCTGTGCGGACTGGACCGGGTGATAAGCAACGTCAATATTCCCAATACCGGCCTGCAGATTCCCAATCTGCCCGCCTCCGCGGTGGTGGAGACCAACGCGGTGTTTGGCCGCGATTCCATCAAGCCTCTGATCGCGGGACCTGTGCCGGAGAACATTCGCGGCCTGCTCATGCCGCATATTGAAAATCATGAATATACCCTGAAGGCCGCCCTGACCTGCGACAGAGAGCTTGTTTATCAGGCCTTCCTGAATGATCCGCTGGTGAAAGGCCGGGCATCTGAGGCGGAGGTGAAAAAGCTGGCGGACGATATGATTGCCAATACTGTGAAGTATCTGCCGGAGGGCTGGCAGTAAAAAGACGGGCTGCCTGTCAATGATAAAGAAGCAGGAAACAATAACACAGACAGAGACAGCAGTCCGCCATTTAAAATGTATTTATACAGTGTATCATGAAGGAGGGATTTTTTACAGAGGAGCGAAAGTATAATACAGATGAATAAACAGACAGAATCTTCATAAAATCTTGTAAAAGCTTGCTTCAAAAAGGTCGATATATCAACCACATTCCATAAATATTTGTGTTATACTCCGTTCA
>JAJQCU010000013.1:0-907 GCA_021202575.1 Lachnospiraceae bacterium | reverse complement strand
TGAGTTGAAAAGAACAATTTTCCGGAAAAACACGCTGCCTGAGTTTTGTTTTTGATATTCAGGAGCCACCGCAAAACGGATGTGTTCGCTGGAGCGTGAATCGCGACATCTGGAAGTCACGCCGCAGTCGAAATTTGATGAGGGGAAATATCAACTGATGTCATTACTGTTAATACTGGTTCTTGTCGTCTTATACTGCTGGATATCGAAAAAGCAATATGAGAATACAGATTATTACAGGCAAACTCATAATAGCTTTCATAAATCGTGCTTCGACAAAGGTACAAGAGGAGAATTCCTCACATGGAAGTACCTTCAAAAACTCTCCGGATACAAAAAATATCTTTTTAATTGCTATCTGCCAAAGGATGATGGAGAGACCACTGAAATTGATATGATTCTTCTCCACGAGTCCGGCATTTATGTATTTGAATCGAAAAACTACAGTGGGTGGATTTTCGGTACGGAGACTCAGAAATACTGGACACAGACGCTTCCAAAGGGACGCGGTAAATCGCGGAAGGAACACTTTTTCAATCCGATTATCCAGAACAAAGTGCATTTGAAATGGTTAAGCAAATATCTTGGAATAGAAATCGGCCAGTTATATTCATATATTGTTTTCAGTGACAGATGCACATTGAAGGATATTACATTGACCAGCGGCCGGCATCATGTCATAAACAGATATGATATTTTGCCGGCAGTAAGTTCCAGCGCGAAAGCAATCGGTATTAAGATGACTCAGGAGGAAATCGACAATTTATACTGCAAACTTCAGCCGCTGACTCAGGTAGATGAAAGCCGGAAACTGGCGCATATTGAAAATATTCAAAGAAAGAAGAAGCCTCAAAAAGTCACGAACCACCAGCCCTGCTGGTGGTTTGATGTTGACCCTACTGGGTCA
>JAJQCU010000395.1:2064-4254 GCA_021202575.1 Lachnospiraceae bacterium | reverse complement strand
AGCGCCTCCTAAAGTTAGGACGTCATTGAGGGAAAGCATGAATATGAAAATCTCGAAGCCGCTTTTCCGGAGCAGCCAGAGCCCATCCGCACGGTACTCAATCTTTTAAATGACGCGGAGCAGCTTCTCCCCCTGACCAGAAACGAGATCAATGAGGTCCTTCTGAAAATCCAGGATTTTCACGGCCTGGCCTACGGCTGGACTCCCAATCTGTCCGCGGACACTCTGGCGAAATCCACACAGTCCGGCGGATATTTGCTGCGCACAAAAATCCGCGCCGCCATCGAGTTTCTCGATCAGCTTTACCAGTACGGGAAAGCGGGAAAAACCGTGATCAATGAGCTGGGGGAGGAAACCTTTGAGGAGGACGGGGAAATCCCCTTTATTGAAGATCTCTGACAATTTCAATCCGGCTGTGACCAGCTTTAAAAGACCGCAGGAGTTTCTTTCCCCTGCGGTTTTTTCATAAAACAGAATTTTCAGGGAAAATCAATTGTAACTCTTGACATTACGTTTATGCCGCAATATAATGTAACTACTTAAATTACATTAAATTAATGAGGCAATCATTATGCAGACATTAGAAGCTATTGCAAAAAGAAAATCCACCAGGGACTTTGACCCGGATAAGGCAGTGCCGGAGGAGGTTGTAGATACGATCGTGAAGGCGGGTTGCCAGGCACCGATCGGCGGGAATGACCGGAAATCTCTTCATTTGACGGTATGCCGCAGCAGGGAGATTCTTGACGAGATCAATCAGTCCACCGCGGCCGCCATGAAAATGGAACCCCGCGATTTCTTCTATGATGCACCTGTTGTGATCATAGTTTCCGCGTCGGAGAAGCAGATGGCGCCGGGGATTGAATGCGCGAACGCCGCATGCGTGATCGAGAATATGCTGATCGCCGCGACAGATGCCGGGGTAGACAATATTTACCTCTGGGGTGGTGTGCAGGCCGCGGCGAAGAATCCGGCTATCTGCGCGAAGCTGGGAATTCCGGAAGGTTTTAAGCCTGTCTCTGCCGCCGCTGTCGGCTACAGCAAGAGCGGAAGCTCTGAGCCCAGGGAATTAACCGTTTCTCTCAGCGCAAACTACATTTGATAACGGGATACCGCAATTCAGCGACGAAACCTGCCACTGACAGCTTTCATCGTATGCTATGGCAAAACAGACACCACCCACCGAAGGAAAACTGCTTTCTTTGATGGGTGTTGTCTTTTAAGAAAGAGAAAGAAAAATGGAAAGTGATAAAAAGCCGCCGATATGATTTCCGAAGCGGATCTGGTTCTGGTCATTGGCACGACCGGATTCCGCAGCAGTGAATATTTAAGCCGCATGAAGGCAGGGACAAAGCTTGTGCAGATCAATCCGTCCGAGACACAGTTTGACCTGATGGCGGATCTTAATATCCGTGCGGATGCTGCCAAAGCCCTGGATGCGGTTTTACATGGGTGACGGGATTTGGCGTTTATGAGAATTCTGCAAAAACTTCCCGCGGGAATAATGCCTGGAGGCATAAAAAATGTGGATCCGTATTTTTAAAACCTGGTTCAAATGGCGAAAGGACTGGGATTCGTTATGCAATCGCTGTGGGAAATGCTGTTACAGCCGGTCTGTCTGGGCAAAGGGGCGCGTGTCGATTCACTATGACAGCCCCTGTGAAAATCTGGATGAAAAAACACATCTGTGCAAAGTATATGAGGATCGCTTCCGCAAATGCAATCACTGTGGAAAAGTGAATCTGTTTACAGCGTTGTTTAATCCTACTCTGCCAAATGACTGCGCGTACAGGCGGACATTCCGCTTATGGGATAAGGAATAACAGCCGACAAAGTCCTTCCTCTCCGGAAATCGAAAAAAAGTCTAAATTATCAGCACTCTTTCTTGACGAGTGCTGATAATTGTGCTAATAATCAGATGAAAGTGAAACAAATGAAAGCTGAAAAAGCTTGCGAAACGAACGGAAAGACCGGGTGGAACAGAAGCCATACGGTTTTTTCACACAAAGGAGGTAAGAGACTATGATTATTATTCCTTATTATAATATTGTGATTGTCCCGGGAATCGACCTGTATTTTCAAAGTGAATATTTTAAGGAGATTACACAGTCGGCCGCGCAGGCAGGCGATACGGCCGCGCTTCTCATGTTGAAAGAAAACAGGCCGCGGGAACAGATGCGGGCGGTGGAT
>JAJQCU010000395.1:1257-2033 GCA_021202575.1 Lachnospiraceae bacterium | reverse complement strand
AAGGAAATGTAAGAGTCAGAACCGACAGCCGCGTCAACATTGAAACGATTGATGTCACGGCAGACAGAATTGAAGTCACCCTGAGCAAACGCCAGGATCTGGACGATCTGACGGAGGAAGAGGCCGGGAAACGTTTCGATCATGTCAGGGGAGCGTTTGTCCACAGCATTCAGAATTCTCCGATGGGGATGCTTGCCCGCAATTTCATCAGGCAATGGGATTCCCTCGGGGAAATGGCGGCTTCCCTGTCTGATCAGATGATCAACTCCAACGAAGAAAAATATCAGATTCTGGCGGCTGACACACTCTCCGAGCGGACGGAACGAATGGAACAGGCCATTTATCAGTATCTGGAAGCGGACAAAGTGAAAAAGGAAGCGGCGGCGGCCCAGCAGAGCATCAATGAAAAGGCATATCGCGAACAGGCTATCCGCAAACAAATCGAGATTCTGCAGAATCAGCTGGATGAGATGCATCCGGAAAATGTGTCCGATGTGAGAAAGTTCGAGAAAAAGATCGAAGAAGCGCAGATGAACGGGACGGCCCATGTGGAAGCTGTGAAGGTCTTAAATCGTATGAAGCAGGAGGGACAGGACAGCCACGAGTATGGGATGCTGTATGAATATCTTGATTTTATGACGTCTCTTTCCTGGAAAAAGGAAGAAATGCCGGCGGTTGACTTAAAGGAGGCTGAAAAGATTCTCGACGCGGATCACTTTGGCCTGGACAAGGTAAAGCGGAGAATCATTCAGCAGCTTGCCGTAATGACTCTGCAT
>JAJQCU010000395.1:268-1247 GCA_021202575.1 Lachnospiraceae bacterium | reverse complement strand
GGAATGCGTGTTGAGGCGGAGATCCGCGGGCACCGCCGGACCTTCGTCGGCGCGATGCGGGGCCGGATTATGGACGGCATCATAAGGAGCGGCGTCTGAAACCCGGTAGTCGTTCTGGATGAAGTGGATAAACTCAGCAGGGATTATAACGGCGACCCGTCCAGCGCGCTTCTGGAGGTTCTTGATCCGGAACAGAACAGTACGTTTACGGATCATTATATGAATGTACCGTATGACCTGTCAGATGTGCTCTTTGTCTGTACGGCAAATACGACGGACACCATTCAGGAGCCGCTCTTAAACCGTATGGAGGTCATTCAGTTCCCGGGATATACGGCTTCTGAAAAGTTTCAGATTGCCAAAAGACATCTGCTTCCGAGAGCCATGGAAGAAATGGGGATTCAAAAGGAAAATATGAAAATTTCCGACGCCGCGCTGCGCGCCATCATCTCCGACTACACGATGGAAGCCGGTGTACGCGGACTCAAAAAACGGCTGGATACCCTTTGCCGTGCAGCTGCCGTACGTCTGGTGGAAGGAAATCAAAGACGTATCTCTGTGACAGCGGGGCAGCTTCCGGCTTATCTCGATATGAAACCGATCCTGCATGATCATCTTCTGGAACAGAAACAGCCCGGTGTGGTGACAGGCCTTGCCTGGACCCAGGCCGGCGGTGATATCCTGTTTATCGAGGCGCTTTTTACAAAAGGAAAAGGAAACGTCATTATCACAGGACAGCTTGGCGATGTCATGAAAGAATCCGTGCAGATCGCGGTCAGTCTTGTGAAAACCATGTATCCTGAGAAAGCGGAGCTGTTTGAGAAAAATGACCTGCATATCCACGTCCCGGCCGGGTCTGTGCCGAAAGACGGCCCGTCAGCGGGAATTACGCTTACGACTGCCATCGCTTCTCTTGTGACGGGAAAAACAGTTTCGCCAAAGATCGCGATGACAGGCGAAGTATCTCTGCGCGGCTGCG
>JAJQCU010000395.1:0-258 GCA_021202575.1 Lachnospiraceae bacterium | reverse complement strand
TGATGCCGATCGGAGGACTTCCGGAGAAGCTGATGGCGGCACAGCGGGCAGGTATCACAACCGTCTTTATTCTGCAGGAAAATGAAAACGACCTCGATGAGGTTGCCGCGGAGGTAAAGAAAAATCTGGAAATCATTCCGGTACATATGGTATCTGACGTGCTGGATGCCGTTATGAACGGATAAGGAACTGACGCCTATGAGAAGCTTCAGGGGAGGTAAGAGCATGGACAAAATACAGCAACTGGCGGACTATATT
>JAJQCU010000277.1 GCA_021202575.1 Lachnospiraceae bacterium | reverse complement strand
ATTAGTAAGAAATGACTTAACTTTCAGGAGATTCGCGTCGGCGTCCATGGTGATAAAATAGCGCGTGCCATAGGGCCTGTCAAACTGCAGATCGCCGACAGAGTAAGTCAGCTTCAGCTTTTTATCCGCGAACCACTGTTCCTCCAGGTCGGCGATTTCCTTTTCCAGAGACGAATCACGGGAATTTTCCGGGCAATATTCCATCGAGGTGATGCCCGCCCTGTTCAGCTTCGCCACGTTTCTGCGCATGGCTCCCTTTTTCCCTCCGGCCAGAGTATAGCTCTCTAAGTCAAGAACCGCCTCCTCCCCGTATCGGAGCACGCGAAAGCCCCTGGATTTCAGCAAATCCGCCATTTCGCCGCTGACAGAATTAAAAATCGGCTTATATCCCCGGCTTTTGCAAAAGTCAAGATATTCCCCGATCAGTTGTTCCCTGTCGCACGCCTCACAGGCGGGATCGCCCTGGCTCATGGCCCTTTTTCCCACAAGAGTATAGGGAATCACGCCGCGGACATCATTCGCGAAAAAATAGCGGCTTTCCGGATTTAAGGTCAGGCCGTGCTGGGAATCATCCCCCACCGCGCGGATAATCCGCGCGGCCCGGTCCATCTCATCCGGCTGAATTTTTTCTTTCATATATTGCACCCTTTGGTTGTCTGTTTATAGTAAACGCCAAAAATATTTTTCACCTGTCTGGCTGAAAACTCTCAAAACAGTCTCACAGATGAAAATAATCCAGAATCAGCCGCACTGCCTGCTCATTCTGCTCCTGCCAGGAAAGCGAGGCCTCCCCGTCCCGGCCGGACGTGGAATGATAGGCCGCAAAGCCCTGGTGGTTCGCCCCCTGCAGCATGATATTGGACGCGTTATGAGGCAGATTGCCGTCATATCTTTGCATAAAGTCGTTGTTCATGATCCCATCGTGATCGGCCGTGATCCGTATGGCGCCAATGTCCAGATCAGAGAGATCAGCGGAGGCATAGGTGGCCAGAAAAGCCACCCCGAACAGACTCTTTGGCCGCGCGGCCGCAATCCGGGCAACCGGCATTCCGCCGAGGGAATGCCCGATCAGAATCCATTTCTGGATTTCGGAATGGGAGGCCATGATTTCCATCCCGTGCTTTGTCCCGAACATACTCAAAGAAAAAAGCTGTTTCGGAATAACCACGGTATGTCCTTTTTCATGCAGGAGCTTCGCGATATAGGCATAGGCCTTTTCGTCTGTCTTCGCGCCGGAGAAAATGATGAAACCGATGCCGCTCCCGCCGCGGAAATAATAATCCTTCCCGACACGCTCCATTTCACCCGCGATCTTAACCGCTTCCGGGTAAGCATGATTGTGGTAAAGCAGGATGGCGAGCACCGCCGCGGCCAGTATTACAAGGATTATAATCAATACAATCATCCGGTTTCTGCTCCTTTCTTCTGCATCCGTTTTCCATGTCAGAAAAGCATGGCCGGAGGGAATGATCCGCATTTGGGAAGCCCCCGATATCATCCGAAAACCTGTTGTATAAAATATTGTAAGCAGAGGGAGCAGGAACATCAACCGTCAATATTTTTTTATCTGTCGGATGATAACAGCCGTTACCATAAAATGATTAAAGCAGCAAAAGGATATGATACCATGGATTACTCCGCAAAAAACGCAGCTACGCATAAGTTCGATTACGAAAATCACAGATTTTCTCCTAAAGGACGCCTTCGGTGTATCTCATATATCCCGCAATCCCTTGTATCCAAAAAAGAGCACAGGAGCGGTGATCCCTGTACTCTTTTTTATTTTATCATATATCGTTTCCCCGCGTTTTCCTGCATGTATAAGGCTGAAACCGCTTTACCCTGACTGTTCCCGGCGGTGCTCCTCTAAAACCTGCTCCGCCGTCTGCCATTTCTCCATGGCCTCCTCAAGCGGCATGCCCGCTGCCACCGCCGCCTTACGCCGGGCGTTCACAGCCTGAATCTCCTTCATCCTCGCTCCGGTCAGGGAATATCCCCTCATGGCCCAGAGGGTTGCGGCCCAGGCCAGCAGCGGAATTATGCAGAACATAATGTTCACCGCCACCTTGATGCCGCCGGAATAGGGCGTGGCGTCCGTAGGCAGCTCGCTTAAGCCGGCGCAGGCCATAAAAATCAGCGCGACCAGCGTCTGCGCCAGCGAGGACACCAGCTTGTCCACCAGGGAAAACAGCGTACCCATGATGCCCGGAATATATTTCCCGGAACGGTAAGTCTCATAGTCGGAGCAGTCCGCCACCATGGGAATCGGCATGTCGGCAGTGGCATAGTACGCGCCGTATCCAACCCCGAAGCACAGAATGAACAGAAGCGTGTACAGATTGACCGCGCCGCCCCCGTTGTAGGGGAAGGAAAGGGTCAGCGCGCTGCCGCTGGTGTGGTCGCACAGAAGCAGTAAAATCAGGACGCCGATATAGCAGACAAAAGCGACCGAGACATACCTGGTCAGCGACGCCTTCTGTCCCTGCTTCTGGGATGTGCGCACGGAAAGCAGAAAGAACGGCACCGCGCAGGCGTACCCTAAAATCATCATCGGCAGATACAGGCTGTCATAGCTTCCCATCATAATACCGTACAACGCCAGCAGCACGGTTGTATTGGTGGCAATCGCCAGAGCCAGCTTGCAGCCCGCTCCGGCCACCATCAGGCGCTGCATGGGTTTGTTGTTTCTGATAATCTCCACATACTCGGAGACCTTCACCTTCTCCTGGCTGCCTCCCATCCCGTAATATTCCGGCCTGTCCTTACCGGCAATCCCGATAATCGCCAGCACAGTCAGAAAGACGGAGACGGCAATTCCCACCGGCGCGATAATCCGGTACAGCTCCGGGCGGGCATAGCCGGAAATCAGCAGATTTCCCGCCTCATCATAGACATTATACATATTTTTGATGGTGGGAATCAGAAGCTGCATGACGCCCATGCCCAGCAAAGAACCGATGGTGTTGAAGATGGTAAACATGGGCCTCTGGTTCGGGTCATTGGTCAGCACGGTCTGCCCGGCACGGGTGCAGGACGTCTGGAAGGTATAGCCGATCACCCAGATAAAATAAACCACCACAAAGCCGATATAGCGGAGAGCCTTCCTGCTGTCCGGGATGAACGGCAGAAACACATACAGCGCAATGACGCTGACAGCCATAACCGCACTGCCGAGTATCATAAATGGCCGGAATTTGCCGATCCGGGTGCTTGTCCGGTCCATCAGCGCCCCGATAATGGGGTCCGTGACCGCGTCCGCCAGCCGCATCACGGTCACCATCAGGGAAGCAAAGATACCAAGCTCCAGAACGCTGGACCCGAACTGGGCCACATAGGAAAGAACCAGGACGAAATATACGTTCGTCGCGCCATTATTCATCGGAAATAAGACCAGCTGGTACATTTTTGCCCGGTTCATTCCCGCGGATGTCTGTTTTGTTTCTTCACTCATACGGATACTTCCTTTTCATTTCGGCGAATCATGATTGCGGCGAGGCTTTTACAGCCTGCGATCCGCGAATCAGGCGCGCAGGATGCCGTAAGTCCGCCATCCTTCGTCTGTGCTGAGAGCGGCAGTCAATCTGCCGCTCTCAGCTCTCGTCTCAGGCGTTCTGCTCTTTTTGCTTCTTATTGTCTTTCCGCTCTTTTTTATAAGCCTTATAAGCCGCGTATTCCTCAGTCTTACGGAATTTGCGCACACGCAAAATCCAGAACACCGCGAACAGGAGGGCAAAGAACGTCGCCGCGCAGGTAATGATTTCCACGATGAAAATCACTGTCGGCTGTGTGGTCCTGATTGTGGTATTCTCTCCCACTCCATTCATGCCGACAGAGTTGGCGATCGCGTACAGATTATGATGGGTGGCTTCCCTCATGGCCGTGACGACCACCGCGTCGTCCTCATACTTCGGAAGCTGGTTCGTGACGTAGGGCAGCATGGCGTCAAAGATCGCGGTACCGGCCAGAACGCCGTCCCCCCCGTAGACATAGGTCGTCAGCCCGTTGTCAGTGATGATCATCCCGTCACAGCCCCATTCCTCACGCAGAATCCCGGTAATCAGCCCGTAATTGCCGCCGGACCATTCGCTCCCCCAGCGGGTGTAGGCCACCATGACGCCGTTGGCGTTTCCTTCCTCCACCGGAGCCTGGTACGCCTTCAGATATACCTCACGGGCGGCCTGCTCATTGATCCATACGCCCAGGCCGATACGGTCCGGGTGACTGTCATTTAAGGCAAAATGCTTCATGACCCCATGGC
>JAJQCU010000368.1 GCA_021202575.1 Lachnospiraceae bacterium | reverse complement strand
CTAACCTTAATTTGAATTTGTTTCTGTCGGTTGTGACTATTGTCTGTTGTTTTCCGTAATTTTTTCTTTTTATATTTAATTTTTTGTATTATAATGATGCTGGGGTCAAAAGGACAGAAATCGAATGCTTACGCAAGGCACGCACTGTGGGTGTGCGGCGCGAAGCCAGTCCTTTAAGGCATTCGCATTTATGACCTTGGAAACCATGGTATCTTGCAAAGCTGCATTCGCAGCGGGAAGGAGTCCGAACGTGGATATATCCGGAAATATCGCCCTGTTTCAGGAACTGATTCAATGTCCAAACCCCGTTTATACCTGGATCTATGATTCTGAGGGAGAACTTCTTTCCTCAAACTGTCCGCAGGAAGCCCTGTTTTCCGCGGCATTTTCCATTATGGGCTCAGGAGAGCAGATGATTGCCCATGGGCAAAACAGCAATTCTCCCATGCTGCTTGGCACAGCCGTTGGCATGAACTGGGGTGCGGCCTTCGAGCGGGAGGGAGACAGACTGAGCCGTTGTTACGTCATTGGCCCGGTTGTCTTCTCGGAAATCTCCCTCAAGGAGGCGGAATACGGCTTTGAGCAGTATGCCCGCCAGGAGGTTGGCCTGGCCTGGAAGCACCGCTTTTTCAGGGCTTTGCTTGATGTGCCGCTGGCGCAGCACATGATTCTCTCACGATATACGCTGATGCTCCACTATTGTCTGACAGGAGAGCGCCTGGATGTCAGTGACCTGACCATTCTCAGCCAGGAAACGCCCGGCAGCCTGAATAACAATGTACAGGACCGGCACAGCGTCTGGCGTGCCGAGCAGGCGATGCTGCAGATGGTGCGGGACGGGGACTTAAATTATAAAAGCGCGCTGAATGCTTCTATCATGAGTTCCAACGGGGTGCCGGTACACGGCAGAGACCCCCTGCGCCAGTCCAAGACCTCCAGCATTGTGTTTGCCTCGCTGGTCTGCCGCGCGGCCATGGAGGGCGGACTTTCTCCTGATGAGGCGTATTCGCTGGGCAATTATTATATTCAGAGCGCGGAGAGTGCTTCATCCCTGAATGATCTGTCCACCATCACCCTGACCATGTATGACGATTTCATCCGCCGTGTCCACCAGTGCCGTACCAGCCCGGACTTGAGTGAACAGATCCAGAAGTGCTGTGATTATATCGAAATGCACCTGGATCAGAAGCTTCAGGCCGCGGATCTGGCCAGGCTGGCGGGTTATACGGAATATTATTTCACATTTAAGTTCAAAAAGGAAACCGGACTTTCCGTAAATGAGTATATGAAACGGGCAAAAATTCAGCGGGCCAGGGTCCTTTTGCTCTCAGGAGACGCGGATATTCGTCAGATCGCCGAGGAGCTTGGTTTCAGCAGCCGCAGCTATTTCACGAGGGTTTTCACAGAGGAGGTGGGATGCACCCCCTCTCAGTTCCGTTCATCGCGGGGACGGCGCAGAAGCTGACTGTGATTACTGCGGATTTTCCTGAGCCTCCTGCCTGACAGCCGCTGTCTTTTTGTCGGCGATGCGTTTCTGCACTTCCACCATCTCTTCCTTGCTGAGGCTGCACAGACGCATGGCAATCAGGGTGCAGATCCATCCCAGGACAGGCAGTCCGAAGCACAGCGCCATAGTCATCCAGAACACCGCGGGAGTGCTGGGATCGCCCGGCTGCGGCACGGTGTTGACATAGCCGATCAGAGCAATCGCACCGGTGGCGATAACTGAGGACACGGAGGAAACAATTTTATCTACCAGACTGTAGGTACCGGTGACCAGAGCGGGCAGATATTTTCCGCTCCTGTCCAGCTCATAGTCGATGACATCCGCCATAAAGGAAGTGTTGCAGGTCGTCACGCTCATCTTGGTGCCGTTTAAGGCAAAATTCAGAAGGACATAGATGACCGTGATGCCGCCCATCGCGGCAATCTGTGTCGGGTCAATGATGATAAAGAATATGACGGTCGCAAGCGCCACAATCAGGCTTGCCCGGGTCCATACCAGAATGCCTTTTCTGCTGCCGTGCTTTCCGGCGTACCTGGCGCCGATGATGGCGAAAATAATAGAGGGGAACATCGCGACCGCGCTTAAAATCGTGGAAAGCTGCACATTTCCAATGATGACGCCGAACAGAAGCGTGGTAATCACGGACTGGCTGGCCACCTGCTGCGCCAGCTTATCGGAAGCAGCGGATGCGATGTAGCACTGCAGGGGCCGGTTGTCCTTTAACAGGCTTACCATATCCCTTACCTTCAGGGGTTCCTGCTTTTTGCTGACCCCGTTTAAATACTCCGGCTTGTCATACGCGGAGATGCCGATACATACCAGCACGATGCCGACCGCACCCAGCAGCAGGCAGAATCTGCAGGCGCTTGACAAAAAAATCTGGTTGTAGGTGCCTCCTGCCATCGGCAGAAATACATACGCCAGAACAATGCTCAGCGTAATCGGAACTATGTAGTTAAACGCGGTATTCCACACACCGATGACGGGCCGCTGTTTCGGATCATTGGTCATGATTGCGCCGAATGTCTGCGCTGTCATATTGGTGATGGTATAACCTATAATGTAGACACAGTACAGAAGGGCGAATACCGGGATGCCTAACCCCTTGCTGGACAGCACATCGTACATGAGCAGGAGAGCGACTGCCTCGATGAGAAAGCCGGAAATCAGCAGAATGCGCAGTTTGCCGAACCGGGTGTTTACTTTGTCATAAACGACGGCCAGAAGCGGGTCTGTCACAGCGTCCAGAATACGGGTTCCCATCAAAATCACTCCCACGATCGCGGTGCTGATGCCATATCCGACGCTGGCGCTGTAGCTGGCATAGCCGATCAGGGAATACACGCTCATTCCCACAAACGCGTTGCATGCGACCAGGATGCTCTGCCACATCTTCGCGCGGCGGTACTGTACGCCGTCAATTTCACTTTGCGTTGGTTTTTTAGCTGCCATAGAAAATTTCCTCCTTTGATTTGTACTGTTTTAACCCCGTAAAACAGCTTTGATGAGGCAATTATAGCAACAACCGCCTGTGCGAAAAAGCTATAAATTCACGAAAAAGATCAAAAATTCATGTTGCTTGGAATGTGGCATGAATTTTTACTCTTCTTATTGAATTTTTAATAATCTGTGTCCCACTGCTATATATGATAAACGGCCTGTTTGGTGTGACCGGCAAGACAAACTCATGTGATAAATCTGGCCCAGCTAAACAGGCCCAACAGAGAATACAGTACCTTTCTGGCGCTGCTCAGCTCCTGTGCCTCCATCCCTTCAGGCGCAATGGAGGTGTCCGCGTCAATCACGATAAGCGAATCCGCTTCATAAGCCTGCATTTCCTCCCGCAGCAGGGCGGCGAACTCCTCGCTGTCTACCACCAGCATGAGCTCCGTGTCTATATAGACGCTGCGCATATCCCAGTTAAAGGAGCCTATGCCGGAAAGCCTGTCGTCAATCACAAAACATTTCCCGTGATAGGAAATTCCCCCGTCATATTCCAGAATCTGTACCCCGGTTTCCAGTATCTCCTCTTTATTGCGGGCATAATCTGAGGCGCCGAAGGGGTTGCCATTGTTGGCCACGGAGTTGGTCATTATGGTGACACTGTCAACCTCCCCACAAATCTCCGTAAGGCGCTCCAGCATCCAGTCATTACAGATCATATAGGGCGTATGGAAAATCACGCTTTCTTCCGCCTCAGCCATCAGCTGTGTGATGGTATAAAACGCCACCGGCTCCTTGGCCAGAGTATTCGTCGGATTGGATACCAGCTCAATGTGGTTTACCGGCACGGTTACGCTCTCGTAATCCACACTCTCAACCCAGTCCGGATGCTCCTCGGCCATATCCGCATACACCTCATGCAGCTCTTCGGCGGCGCGTTTGACAGACGGATTCTTTTCCCAGAAATGATTGTCCGCAAGCGTCCTGCAGGCGGGCAGCTCCCAGACAGACGTAAAATAGTCCATGACCTGCTCAAGGGAATTATCCTCCCCGGCCTCCCCGCTGTAAACCAGGATGTCCCAGTCGTAATTTTTGTGCCCCTCCTGGTCTCCCAGGAAGTAATTATAGGTATTGCGGCCGCCCAGGATATAGGCCATGTCGTCCACAATCAGATATTTGTCGTGAAGCCGTCCAAAAATGGTCCACGGCATCCATGGACGGATCGCATTATAAATTCTGATCTCCACATTTTCCGTCCGCGCCAGCGCCAGAAAATACGGATTGCCCCACATCTGTGTCAGATAAGGGAAACCA
>JAJQCU010000293.1 GCA_021202575.1 Lachnospiraceae bacterium | reverse complement strand
CCTTAGAGGCGGTCGCCGCGCCCGGGCATACTCCCGGTATGACCATGATCCTGATTAAGGAGGACCGGATGATGCTCTTTGGCGACGGCTGCGGCCTGGAGGTGCTGATGTGCTTTCCTTCCAGCAGCCCCATCTCCGCCTACCTGAAGGTGCTGGAGCATATCAAAGCCTACGAGCCCCAGTATGACCGCATTATCCGCAATCACGGAACCTGCGAATCTCCAAAGGAGCTTCTGGACAACTGCATTGCCTGCTGTCAGGATATCCTGAACGGCTGCGACGCAAAGCAGCCAGCCCATTTCCGGGAAATTCCGGTGCTCAGCGCCCGTGAAATCGACCCGAAAACCCATGCCCGCCTGGACGGAAAACAGGGAAATATCTTTTATATCGAAGAAAAACGGTGCTGAAAGGCACCGTTTCTTTTGTGTAATGAATCAGGAACAAACTGAAAAGAGGGCCTGAAAGCCCTCTTTTTGTTTTTGTATTATGGCCACATATTTATTATGTTCCACATATTACCGGCCGCCCGTTCCCCTTTGGCCGCCCATGCCGCCCTGCTGGCCCTGGTTGGGCGTTGTCTGCGTGGACGGATCCTGCTGGCCGGACTGGTCAGGAGTCGTCATTGTCCGATCCCCGGACTGGTCGGGAACTGTCGTCTGGCCGCCGGAAGGCGTTGCAGTCTGGCTTCCGCCTCTCGCCGTAGCAGAAACGGAACTCAGAGTAATCTCCACACTCTGGCTTCCCACCGTCAGGGTATAGGTCTCCCCCAGCGTCAGATCCGGGGAGCTGAATACCACGGACGACCCGGTCTTGGTAATCGTGTACTGGTAAATCACATTCCCACTGGAATCTGCGATGGTCAACTCATCCCCCGCCGAGAAGGAGGACGTCATGGTCGCCATGAAGGAGCACTGCTCTGAGGAAGAGGAAAAGCCCTCCGCCATCCCGGAGCTTCCAAGCGCAAGCAGGGTGCCGCCGCTGATGGTGCAGGTACCGCCGTATTCAGAGCCGGAATCAATAGCACCATTCGCACTGTCCGTGGGGCCGTTCACAATGACCAGCCCGCCCTCAATGATAATATCGCCGTTGGAGTCCAGGCCGTCGCCGCCCGCGTTAATGACGATATTGCCATCTGTAATTCGCAGCGTCGGCAAGTCAGAGGAGACCGTTGAGCTCTGGCCGCCCATGAAAAAGCCGCCCGTGGTGCTCCCGCCGTTGGCATTCACGCCGTCGTCATAGGCCGTCAGCGTGATATCTCCGCCGGAAATCGTAATCTGATTGGCTTCCAGCCCTTCATAACAGTCGGAAATATAAATCGTGCCGCCGCTGATTTCCAGTGAATCATCCCCATGAATCCCGTCATCTCCGGAGGCAATCTCAAAGGTGCCGCCGGTAATCACGACGGAACCGTTGGAGTGCACCGCGTCGTCGTAGGAATCGATGGTAAAGCTGCCGCCGCTGATGATGACCTTCGTGCCACCCTTTAACGCCTTCGCGCTGCTGTCCGTCTCATCAGCCATATCCCAGTTGGAGCCATACACCCGCCAGTTGTCAGAGGAGGAATAGGTGGCCTCGCTGCTGCCGCCCCCCGTCAGGATGTCAAAGCTGCCTCCCGTAATGGTCAGCACCGTCTCCGCCTGAATTCCATCCCCATATACCTCCATGACAAAGGTGCCGCCGCTGACAGACACAACGCCGTAATTATCCCCTGTGGTATCATTGGACTTGACGCCGTCCCCGCCTGCCGTGATGGTAAAGCTGCCGCCGGTGATCGTCACAGAATCCTTTCCCTTAATGCCATGCCCCAGCGCCGTCACCTGAATGGTGCCGCTGTCAATGAAAAGATTATTGGTGGTCTGGATTCCGTTATTGATGTAACCATATACAATCAGCGTGCCATCCCCTGAGATGGAAAGGTCATCCCGGGCATAAATGGCGCCGCCGCTGGCGTCGTCGTCCGCTCCTTCCTCCAGCGCGGTGATCTCCACCGTAGTGCCGCTCTGGAGGGTATTCACTGTCCCCTGGGTCAAAATCAGCTGCGTCTGCCCCGCATTCTCCACGTAAATAACAGGCTCCTCCTCATTGGAAAGAGTCAGCTCGTTCTAATAGATAATCACCTCTTAGCTGCCGCCCGCGTCCACATAGATCTGCCCGTTTTCCATGGAGCCGCTGACAGTGTAGGTTCCCCCGTCACTGATGGTGACAACGCTGCCCGAAGCCGAGGCCCCGGAACCGTCCACGGTAATACCGTTTTCTGAAAAAATAATTTCCGTCTGATTCGTCTCGTCCGGGCTCAGTGTGGAAATATCTGACCGCACCTCCACCGTTCCGTCAGCATCGGAAGATGTGGTATCCGCGGCTGTGCCGGTATCAGCGCCGCTGTCTGACGCCTCCGCCGCGGCATTCTGCGAATCGCCGGAGCCGATCTGGCCGCCGAACACAACGCAGAAAAGCACGCCGCCCGCGACCACGCCCAGCAGAAGCACCACTCCTACGATCTTCGCCATAGTCTTCATATTTAAAATCCCCTTCTACAGCATTTCCTTGTCCGCGAAATCCCCGATGGTAATGGTCAGATTCCCGTTTCTTGTGCGCAGCTCATCGATAAACGCCTTCGGAATCTTACTGTCCGGGAAGGTGACATGATAGGTCAGTTCAAAAAGCGTACCCATATTTGTGGTGCGGATCTTATCCAGCTCCCACTTGCAGCCGTATTCCTCAAAAGCATCGTCAAACAGGCCGTCATACTCAAAATTTTCCGGAATCGTGATTTTCAGCTGCTTCTCATGTTTGGATGCGCCGCCAAAATTGATGGCCGTCAAAAGCAGGGTGCAGGCCGCCGCGAAGGCAAAAAAGATCACCGCGATTCCCACATATCCCATGCCCAGGGCCAGGCCGATCCCCATATCAATAAAGATGGCCGCGATCTCCCGGGCTGTCCCCGGCACGCTTCGGAAACGCACCAGTGCGAAGGCTCCGGCCACCGCCACTCCCGTTCCCACGTTCCCGTTGACCAGCATGATAATCACAGCCACCGCCATGGGAAGAAGCGCCAATGTCAGCGCGAAGCTGGCGCTGTGCCTTTCTTTAAAGGAAAAGACAATGGCGTTCATAATGCCAAGCGCCAGGGAAACCGCAATAATCACGATAAACGCGGTCAGCGTCACTGAACTACCGATAATACTGTTAAGCATAGGCGAACCTCTCCTTCCTGAAAATCACCGGGGCTATGTAATTCTGATAGCAATACCCGTACTTGGAAAAGCCGGTGGCGTAAATCCCCTGTTCACTGAGCGCTTCCACCAGCCACAGCGGAATCGTATCCGGCGTCTTAATCTCCATGACAATCTGATTTTCGGGCAAAAGCGGCCGGCCGTCGCTTCCCTTGCACAAATCCAGCCGGTCCGCGCGCCAGCGCAGATTCCAGTCAAAGGTCACGCGCAGCTCCGAATCCGACTTTCCCAGCATCGCCACCCGCTCACAGGCGATAAACACCTTGGGCGTCGGCTGATACTGGTGCAAAAACCAGCGGATTTCTCTCTGAATCTGTGGATCCTCACCCTCTATCCTCTCCTCATCCCGTACAAACGCGGCGATCTGGCCGGTGGAGCCATCCACCCGTCTCTTATATACCACTCCATCGTATTTCTTTTTGATCTCCGCGAAAATCATGCCCTCCGGCTGCGGCACCCCGTAGCTGCGCAGACGGAATTTCTCCTTGTAGGCCGGACTCTCCAAAGACCTGCGGATCAGGTCAAAATTGTCCGTATCGTAATAAATGCTGCAGACTGTATGTACCCCGTACTCATCCGGCGTCAGATGCTCCTTCAGCACCGGCAGAATGGCCCGGTACTGTTCCTTCGTCAGCAGACACTTTTTCTCATATCGTTTGAAGCTGTGCTGTATCTCTCCCATAAAGCCCCCTGTCCGTGTATATCCGCCTTTTGGGCCGGAATACACCGTTACGTGGTAGGTATTCACAGTAATCACTGCTGAAAGCAGTTTACCATAATCACCATTTTCTTGGGTGAACATTCTGTGATTATTTTATGAGAATATTGTGTAAAATCAAGGTAAAACGGCGCTTTTATAAAAATTTAACATACAGGCCGGTTTTCTCCTGTCCCATGGCTTTCCTGTACTGCCAGCCATCCGGAACAGATTTCCTGTCAAAGTTTATGGGAAACATTAGTTTTTGCAAACTAACCAAATTTCATTTAAATTTCACACAAAAATTTGTAACTTTTGCTTGCTTATTTCATATAATTATGC
>JAJQCU010000389.1 GCA_021202575.1 Lachnospiraceae bacterium | reverse complement strand
TCTGCCAGGCGGACATCATACCTGTGCAGCGCATGCGCGTTCAGGCGGCGCAGGCCCGGGGCTGTTATCAGGCTTATTATACCAGAGGGGTGCCGCTGCCGGTCCGTAAGGATCTGGTCATCCGCAGGCTGGATGAAAGCTATGCGGAGGAGATATTCGCGGAATATCATGAGCGGGTTACGCTTAAGGAGCTGAGGGAGCATCTGGCCAGGGGCGATCTCTATGGAGCCTTTGTGAAAAAGGAAGCAGCCGGAAAGGAACCCAGTGAGGAAGCAACCGGAAAGGAAACTGGTGAGGAAGCGGCCGGAAAGGAACCTGGTGGGGAGGCAACCGAAAGTGAATCCAGCGGGGACATAGCTTTTGACAGGAAAAATCCGAAGTGTGAGCTGGCTGGCTTCATCGGCACTCACTCCGAGGGCGCTCTGGGGATGCTTCAGGTGAGGCCGCGGTTTCGCCGCCGGGGGATAGCCGCGGCGCTGGAAGCGTATATGATCAATGAGACGCTTAAGCGGGGAGAAATTCCCTTTGGCCATATTTTTGAGGGGAATGAGGCTTCCCTGCATTTACAGAGAAAGCTGGGACTGAATGTGACGGACGTCTGTTTATGGTGGGTAAGGTAAATCCTGCCCCCAATGGGCATGACAGATTACGTGTGATGATATTTTAAACACCATCTTTTATTGCCGAACTGACACAGAATATACAAAAAAGAAAACACCGTTAAAAACGGGAACGGAGGCGCCAGAATGAGCACGCAGTACGATAAGAGAAATATTTCCATGGTCATGGATATGTACGAGCTGACCATGTCCAACGGCTACTTTAAGGAGGGCCTGAGGGACAGGCCGGCCGCCTTTGATGTTTTTTACAGAAATAATCCGGACCAGGCGGGCTTCGCCATCTTTGCCGGGCTGGAGCAGGTGGTGGAGTATATTCAGAACCTTCATTTCAGCGAGGAGGATATTGCCTACCTTCAGGGCCTGAAAATGTACAGTGAGGAGTTTCTGGATTATCTGAGAAATTTTAAATTCCGGGGGGATATTTATGCCATGCCGGAGGGCACGGTGATGTATCCGGGTGAGCCCATTATGACCGTGGTGGCGCCCCTGATCGACGCCCAGCTGATCGAGACGGCTATCCTTTTGGAGATCAACCACCAGTCCCTGATCGCCACCAAGACCAACCGGATTGTGCGTTCGGCGGCGGGAAAGCCGGTGTCCGATTTTGGGGCGCGGCGGGCGCATAACGTGGACGCGGCGGTTTACGGGGCCAGGGCGGCCTATATCGGCGGCGCCGCCGTAACGGCCACAGTGCGGGCGGGGGAGATGTTCGGCATTCCCATCACAGGTACCATGGCCCACAGCTGGGTGATGTCCTTTGAAAGCGAGTATGAGGCGTTTAAGGCCTTCGCGGAAAATTATCCGGATTCCTCCTCTCTGCTGGTGGATACCTATGACGTGTTGAGGAGCGGCGTCCCCAACGCCATCCGGGTGGCCAAAGAGGTGCTGGAGCCCATGGGCAAGCGCCTGAGGAGCATCCGTCTGGATTCCGGCGACCTGGCTTATCTGTCCAAGGAAGCCAGAAAGATGCTGGATGAGGCGGGCCTTCAGGACTGTATTATTGTGGCCTCCAATTCTCTGGATGAGTATACCATCCGTTCCCTGCGTGTGCAGGGCGCCGTCATCGACAGCTACGGCGTGGGTGAGAAGCTGATCACCTCCTCCACCCAGCCCGTGTTCGGCGCGGTGTACAAGCTGGCGGCCATCAGCGAAAACGGCAAATTTGTGCCGAAAATTAAGGTTTCCGAGACCGCGGAGAAGATCACCAACCCCGGCATCAAGGAGATCTACCGTGTATATGACGAAAACGGAAAGGCTGTGGCGGACTATCTGGCAGTGAAGGGAGAGCAGATTGACGCATCGAAGCCTGTCCGCTATGTGGATCCCGTTCAGTACTGGAAAAACAGATGCTTTGTGAACTGCACCTTTAAGCCCCTGCAGAAGCAGATCTTTCAGGACGGCGAGCTGGTTTATGAGCTTCCGCCTTTGGAGGAGATCAGGAAATATGTCCGGCACCAGCTGGATCATGAGATCTGGCAGGAGGAGCAGAGATTTGAGAATGCCCACACGCATTATCTGGACATGAGCCCGGCCATGTTTGAATTGAAGATGGGGCTGCTTCACGAGGAAAATAAATAAGGCGCGGCAGTCGGCGCGGGATGTGTAATGATGTCCGCGTCAGCGGACATGTCTGTTTTGCGGCAGTTCCTTATTAACCGACAGCTGTGAAAGGAAAGAGAGGAAAATCATATGGGCAGATCAGGAATGGGAGGCGGCGCGGGCCGGTCAGGAGGAGGACACAGCGGCGGCGGACGTACCGGAGGCGGAACGGGCGGACATGCCGGCGGCATGAGCGGCGGGCGTTCGGGAGCCGGTGCGGGCCGTCCGGCAGGTGGAGCGGGAAAACCCGCGGCGGGACGTCCGGCAGGAGGAGCAGGAAAACCCGCGGCCAGCGGACCGGCAGGTGGAGCGGCACGCCCCGCGGCCAGCAGACCGGCAGGTGGAGCGGCACGTCCCATGGCCGGAGGGCCGGGCCCTAAACCGGCGCCAGGACCCAGGGAGCCGGTGAGGCGCCGCCGCAGACCCTTTGTCAGACCCATGCCCTTTGGCCTGGTCAGCCGTTTCGCCACCGACTATCTGGTGTGCATGGCGGTAATGGAAGCGCTGGAGCGGCTGTACCAGGGATACGGAACCTATGAGGACGAGATGAGGTGCAATGACTTTTTCGGGCGCGCGCTGCTGGCCAGCGAGTATTATGACTGCTATCTGTGGATGCAGGAGTATATGAGGGAGTGCTGGTAGGGAAGTGCCGCACCCGAAGGGCGTCTTGTACACCGTCAGGCGTCCTGTAAAGGAGATGGAACTGTGCACAGCTGTCATTCAGAAAACATAAGGAAATATCGGATGAAAACTTCCGCAGATCAAAACTTTTCTCAGGGCAGCCGGATTCATGGCTTGACAACCGCCATTGGATATGGTAGATTTTAATGGTTGTGAAAATTGAGATGGTCCTCTGTGGCGGGAATGCTTTAAGAACATCAAAAGATTAAGGAGGAAACACAATGAACGACATTATCAGAAACATCGAAGCCGAGCAGATGAAGTCCTCTGTGGATGACTTCTCCGTAGGCGATACCGTGAGGGTATACGGCAAGATCAAAGAGGGCAACCGCGAGCGTATTCAGGTATTCGAGGGCACAGTGCTCAAGAGACAGAACGGCGGCTGCAGAGAGACCTTTACCGTGAGAAAGACCTCCAACGGCGTCGGCGTGGAGAAGACATGGCCTTTACACAGCCCCAACGTAGAGAAGATCGAAGTGGTGAGAAGAGGCAAGGTCAGACGCGCAAAGCTGAATTATCTGCGCAAGCGTGTGGGTAAGAGCGCGAAGGTGAAGGAATTGATGAGATAAGGAAGTGTCGTTTCGCGGCGGTTCCTTAGTTCGGGGATTGAGGGCAGCCGGGTGTTGGCTGTCCTTATTCTTTATCTGTATGAAAAAACTGTCTTACAGGCCAGAATGTATCAGCTGACTTCACTGGCAGTCAGGCCTGCCGTACTGATGAAAAGGCGCATGAATACTTGTGCAGCGTTTGCAAAATTACTGATTATTTAAGAAACGCTGCACCAGGCGCGGAGGTACATAAATGATAAAGGAGCTTTCCTTCCGTAAGAAAAAGAGGCTGACCAGCCAGCTGATCCGCAGAATCGAGACATATCTGATCGGCTGCCTCATAGCCGCGTTGTTTGGCTTTGTCCTGACGGTCGCTTTTGGCTATACGGCCACAAACGTGGGCGTGTCCATGGAGGGCAGTCTGGTACACGGGCAGCAGGTGCTGGTAAACCGCGCGGCCTATCTGCTGTTTTCCCCATCGAGGGATGATGTGGTAATTTTCAAGGCCGGCGGCA
Source organism: Lachnospiraceae bacterium (assembly GCA_021202575.1). Taxonomy (GTDB): domain Bacteria; phylum Bacillota; class Clostridia; order Lachnospirales; family Lachnospiraceae; genus RGIG6307. The sequence goes on along the minus strand of JAJQCU010000389.1, from coordinate 310 downwards.
CCCATACTTATATCAAGAGAGTCGTGGCCGTGCCCGGGGATACGGTACAGATTGTGAACGGTTATCTCTATGTCAACGGAGAGCAGGAGCAGGGCGATTACGAAAAGATGTCTGACGCGGGGATTCTGGAAATCCAGGTTACTCTTGGGGAGAATGAGTATATAGTGCTGGGTGATAACCGCAATAACAGCGAGGACAGCCGTTCCGGCTCCGTCGGTATTGTGGAAAAATCCCAGATTTCAGGAAAGGTATGGCTGGCGCTGCCCTACGGCGGCAGCAAGATGAAGCCGTTGTAGAGATGAGCGTAAAT
>JAJQCU010000157.1 GCA_021202575.1 Lachnospiraceae bacterium | reverse complement strand
GGCCCGGATGGTCTCCCCCGAAAAGCCGGCGTAAAAAAGCCGGTACCCAACCGCTCCCTGCGTATGGGCGGTCGCCACATACCAGAAAGCAGCAAGCCCCGCAAACAGCCAGGCATATTTTTCCCTGCCGCGCAGAAGCGTTCTCCCCAGAGAGAAATAAATTCCCAGGCTCCAAAGCCAGACAAACACCGGCACAATCTGCCCCATCAGCGTATACGCGGAAAGCCCGGTCATATCCATGACAGCCGCGTAAAATGTGGAGAGCCCCAGAATCTGCAGCCGTGTGGGAATACTCCCCGCCACCTGTCCCGTATATGGGTGCTGTTCCATCAGCAAACCGCTGCCCGCCGTATTGACAGCCATCTCATACACCGCGTCCGTCAGATCCACCACATAATTTCCCGCGAAATGAGCGAACGTCCAGGCTCCCGCCGCCGCCAGCACCACCAGATACATGCGGCCGTCCCTGAGCGAAGGTCCCTTTTCTTCCTCCGCCGGGTTCTGACGCCTGCGCCATCCCCGGTATAGGGCGCACAGGGCAAACGCCAACAGAACTCCTGCCGCAAGGGCGGGCGCCAGCAGCTTCTCATAAGCGCCCAGGGTCCCTCCCATAAAGAGTACATATAAATAAGCCGCCTCCGTACAGCCCCATAGGATCATCAGTCCCGCAGTCAGGTCAATCATTGTCATTCCTCAGATCTTCTATAAAAAACACAAAAAAGAAAAAAGCCTTCTCCCCCGGCCAGTGCCGCAGCAGAAGACTTTTTCCGTTCAGAGCGCTTTGACGTCCAGGCGGACCTTGTCGGCAATCCGCGCGATGTACTCGCTGTTGGTAGGCCTGTGCCTGCCATGCTCATTGGAATAGCCGAACAGCTCCTCGAAGGTCGCGCTGTTTCCTCTTTGCCAGGAAACCTCAATGGCATTTCTGACCGCCCGCTCCACCTTCTGGTCGGTGGTCCTGAAATGCTTCGCGATGGTAGGATACAAAAGCTTGGTTACGCTGGACACTGCCTCCATATCCCTGCTGGAAAGCATGATGGCGTCCCTGAGATAATGATAGCCCTTCAGATGGGCGGGTACGCCCACATCCAGCATAATCCTGGTCACATAGCTCTCCAGCTGCACCTCCTCAATCGTCAAAATATCCATAGTAAAATTCCCCTTTCCACATCTGGTATTTTGCCGGATAACAGCAATTTTGCGTTACCGATGGGGAAATCTTACCACAGGTGTCGATTTTTGTGAAGGGAAACTCATCGCGCATTTTGTCGTCTGCTATGATACTTTTTTATTTTTGGTAAACTCTCCGCGGCGCTTCCACGCGGACCGCCCTTATGCCTGCCACGCGCCGACGGTCATAATTCTTCCTTTACAATATAAGCCGGCCTGTCCTTCACTTCCATATAGGCCTTGGCCAGATACTGGCCGATAATGCCGATGCAGAAAAGCTGCACGCCGGCCACCAGCGTAATAATGCACACAAGCGACGGCCAGCCTCCCACCGGATCTCCCCAGATCAGCGTCCGGATAATGATAAATATGATTGCCGCAAAGGCGATCACGCAAAAGAGGATGCCCACAAAGGCGGCAATGGAAAGCGGTACTGTGGAGAATGCCATAATGCCGTCCAGAGAATAGAGCAGCAGCTTCCAGAAGGACCACTTGGTCTCTCCCTTTCTCCGCTCCACATTCTCAAACTCAATCCATTTGGTGTCAAAACCAACCCAGCCGTATATACCCTTGGTAAAGCGGTTGTACTCCTTCATGGAGAGGATGGCGCCCACCACCTGCCTGGTCATCAGCCGGTAATCCCTGGCTCCGTCCACAATCTCCGTCCTGCTGATGCGGCGCATCAGCTTATAAAAGCAGCGGGCAAAAAAGGACCGGACCGGAGGCTCCCCCTTGCGGGTCACCCGGCGGGTCGCCACAGAATCGTAGCCCTCGTCAATGTAGGAAAACATCTCCGGCAAAAGCGACGGCGGATCCTGCAAGTCCACATCCATGGCCACAATATAATCTCCGCCGGCATGCTCAAAGCCGGCCAAAAGCCCCGCCTCCTTGCCGAAATTTCTGGAAAAGGAGACCATACGCACCCGTCCGTCCCGCTCATGGAGCTTTCTGATCTCTTCCTTTGTGCGGTCTTTGGACCCGTCATCCACATAAATAATCTCAAACTCCATGCCGCGCCCGTCAAAAAAGGACTGGTTTTTGATAAACTCCTCATAAAAGAGAGGAACATTCTCCTCCTCATTGTAGCAGGGCACGATCACACTCAAAAGACTCATGGGAACTCCTTTCCGGAAGCAGCAAACAATTACAATATAGCAAATTATCCAAATCTTGACAACCTTTTCCTTTACTTAATCTTAGCTTTGATATAAAATAACTGTTAATCGCGGCTTTCCTCTTTCTGGCAGGAATGTGCCGCGCAAAATTTCCCCCGGGAGTATCCAATGAACCTTATTCTCGAACTTTTGGACAATCATGTCCTGATGGCGGCGGTCATCGCCTGGTTTATAGCTTCGGTGGTCAAAACCCTGATTCACGCCTTTTTAAATAACTAAAGTTCTCTGGAGCGCTTGGTCGGCAGCGGCGGCATGCCCTCCAGCCATTCCGCCACTGTCTGCGCTCTGGCTCTGGCCACCGCCTTCGACTATGGCCTTTCCAGCTTCCATTTTGCCATTGCCGTGATGTTTGCCATCATTGTCATGCACGACGCCAGAGGCGTACGTCAGGAGACCGGCAAGCAGGCCAAGGTCCTGCACCAGCTCATTGAGGAGCTGGCCAAAGAGGATCTGACCAAAGGCATCCCCGTAGACAACCTGAAGGAATTTGTGGGGCATACCCCGCTCCAGGTGGTCATGGGCGCCCTGCTCGGTATCGCGGTCTCCGCGGTTTTATACGCCACGGTATATTAAGGAGCTGCCGCAAAATATCCATCCATATTGCTTCCCTGTTTTTTGCTTCCGGATTATTGTTTTCCTCCACTGTAAAGTCTGTCGGCCGATGCGGCACTTATATCATATATTTTCCTTCCAACGTTGAGGTATTTTTATGAAAATACGTAAATTATCCGGAATTCTTATGGCGTCCATCATGGCGCTCTCAGTCATGACCGGCTGCGGCGGCCGTTCCGGCGAGGCAGCCAGCGAAACCTCCATGGTCATCGATGAGGTTCTTGACAGCGGCGCAACGGCGGAGCAGCCAGCCGAAGAGGAAGATGAATCCCATGAGGGCATGGTTCGCAGCAGATTCACCAATGAATGGATCGATGAGGCCGCGGCGGATCTCAGGCCTCTGGCGGTCATGATTCCCAACGAATCCTCCGCTATCCCTCATTACGGCATCTCTCACGCTTCTGTTCTTTATGAATGTCCCGTTGAGGGCAATATGACCCGCCTGATGGGCATTTTTGAGGACTACGAGGAAATCGGCAAGCTGGGCAATGTGCGCTCCCTGAGAGATTATTACGCCTATTGGGCCCTGGAATGGGACGCTATTCTCTGCCACTTTGGCGGCCCCTATTACACAGACGATATTCTGGCGGAGGAGACTACGGATGACCTGGACGGCAATGTGATCACCGCGCCATACTACCGCTCCACCGACCGCTCCGCTCCCCATAACGCCTACCTGGATACCTCCCAGGTGGCTGAGGCTCTGAAAGCCCAGGGCATTGAGGCCAGAGACCGCGGACTGACGGACGACTATCACTATCTGTTCACTGAGGAAAGCTCCCCCAATACCCTGGAGCAATACCCCGGCGCTGAGGAATGTACATATCTTGACATGAGCGCCAGCTATCCGTTGACCAGGTGTTACTTCCGGTATGACGCGGAGGACGGCCTGTACTATCGCTTCCAGTATCTGTCTGGCGGCACCGACGGCCCCCACATCGACGGCGCCAACGGCGAACAGCTTTCCTTTTCCAACATCATCATCCAGTCCGTGGAGTACGAGGTGCGTGACGAGAACGGATATCTGTGGTTCAATACCACGGACGCCTCCGGGCAGGACGCCTGGTATATCACCGCCGGCAAAATCATCAAATGCACCTGGAAGAAGGAAAGCACCTTCGGCGCCACCAGATATTACGATGAAAACGGTGACGAGATCGTGCTCAACACCGGAAAAACCATGGTGCTGATTATTGAAGAGGGCAGTGAGTTTGCCTATGAGTAAATGGCCACGAATTATGAAAAAAAGGTAAAGAATCGCTGAAGTTTTTTCGCGGGTGTAGATAAAAAAAGGTGGTTTTTCTCATGAGGCAACTGTTATTGTTGCC
>JAJQCU010000217.1:3640-4320 GCA_021202575.1 Lachnospiraceae bacterium | reverse complement strand
TCTGGAAATTTCCATTTTACTCATATTTGAGGCCCGTTCCATCAGCTGGGCAAACTCCCCGCTGTCCCAGAAGCCCTGCCCGTACTCATGGCCCGTTTTTTTCATCAGATAACGGGAAATATGCTCATCCACCATGATCACATTCGTGATCTTCTGCCCCTTCAGATACATGCGTTTGAACACGGAAAGCTGAGGATTGGCCAGCTCTAAAACCCGGGACTCCACATTCTGCCCATCTACCTTCCGCCTCAGCAGCTGATCCTGCAACCGCAGAAGACCCAGCCTGAGCTGCTGGGTGCACACCAGCGTATCCTTATCAAAAAGGGAAATCTGCAGGCCGCCGCCGCAGATATCCACGATCGCCGTCCCCTGCTCAATGATCTTCTGAAAGGTCTCGCTCTTGGCGGCGATGGCCTTATAATTTAAATACCGCTGCTCCGTATTGCTTAAGACCTGAATCCTGATGCCGGTCCGCTGCTCCACCTGGTCACAGAAAAGCAGCGTATTGGAAACCTCGCGCAAAGCGCTGGTGCCGTAGGCCGTGTACTCCGTCACCTTATAGCTTTTCATGACAGATTGAAACTCCCTGAGAACACGGAAAATTTCATCCATATGCTCGTCCTTGATCCTGCCAAGGGCATGAGCGTCCGTTCCCATATCCATGCTGTGCCGGAGACTTT
>JAJQCU010000217.1:0-3630 GCA_021202575.1 Lachnospiraceae bacterium | reverse complement strand
AATCCCCGCAGCGCGTTCTTCACCGCGCTGTCAGAAAGGTTGCCTTCGAAATCAATAAAAAACCGATACTCCCAGTTTCTGCCCTCGATGGGCCTGGACTCAATCTTGGTCAGATTCAGATCGTTGAAAATAAAATGACTCAGCATATGGTACAGGGAGCCGCTCTCATTGGGCACCTCCAGACAGATGCTGATCTTTTTCGCGTCTGACCGGAAAATCTTCTGGTTGGTCACAATGATGAAGCGGGTGCTGTTGCCCTTCACGTCGTTGATGCCGCTCTCCAGCACTTCAAGCCCGTAAATCTCTCCGGCGGTGGAGCCGGCGATGGCCGCCTGATCCAGTCTGCCGTCCTCAGCCACCTTCTGCGCCGCGAAAGCGTTATTTTTCATGCTGATCTGCTGCCAGCCCGCGGCGCTTAAATATCTGGCGGTCTGCATCAGCGACTGGGGATGGGAGTACACCACCCTGATGTCCTCCTTTTTCGCCCCCGGCAGCGCCAGCAGGCACTGATTAATCTGAAGAACCTGCTCTCCCACGATATAATTTTCAAATTCCTGTAAAAGATCATAGATTTCGCTGACAATCCCCGCTGTGGAGTTCTCAATGGGCAGCACCGCGTAATCCGCGCTTCCCTCCTCGATGGCGCACATGGCGTCCCGGAAGGTTTCCACATGGAAGCTGTTCACCTGCGAACCGAAAAACTGCCGCATGGCCGCCTGGGAATAGGCGCCCTCCGCGCCCTGAAACACCACCCGGGAACCGGCCGTGTCCAGCTTTTCCACCTGAATAAAGGGGAGCCTGCCCGTGGCGCCCGCATCCGCCAGCATCTGATACTGCATCTTCCTGCTGGTACTCATGATCAGCTCAAAGAGTTCCTGAGCGCCGATCCGATAGCTGTCCTTCTGCACCATGCCCCGGACGGCGGCAATCTTTTCCCGCTCTCTGGCGGAATCAAAGACCTTTTTGCCGTTCTCAATCTTATATTGAGCCACCTCACGGCAGACGTCCATCCGCCGCTCATAGAGATCAACAATCTGCCTGTCCAACTCATCGATTTCTTTTCTCAGTTCGTCTAAATCCGTTGCCATCTGTTTTCTGTTCCTCTGTATTTATTCTTTCCCTTTTATTCCTGCCCTTCCACGGCATCCGTCACCCGGTCCAGCACATCAAAATACCGCTCAAATGTCTTTTTGCAGCAGCCGGGATCCTTGATCACAATTCCCGCCACCCGGGTGCCGGTCAATGCAAATCCCATGGCCAGCCGGTGATCCTCATGGGTCTCAATGACCGCGGCCCGGGGTGTTCCCGGCTCAATCCGGATACTGTCCTCTCTCTCCTGCACACGAATCCCCATGGCCCGCAGATTTTCCGCCATGGCGAATAGCCGGTCGCTCTCCTGATGGCGGATATGGCCAATGCCGGTGATCTCCACCGGACTGTCCGCAAAGGGCGCGATAGCCGCCAGAGTAATAGCCTGGTCAGAGAAGCTGTGCATGTCCACAGCCACACCCTTCAGCACGCCATCGGATGGTCCGGTCACCCGGATCCCTTCTGACCTGTCCTCCACCTGACACCCCATCTGTGCCAGAAGCTTCGCGAAGGCCACATCCCCCTGCAGAGAGTCAAAATGCAGGTGGGGCACCGTCACAGAAATCCCATGGATCGCAGCCAATGCCCAGAAATAACAGGCTGCCGAGGCGTCCGGCTCCACCTGGTAATCCCTTGTCACATAATGCTGGCCGCCCGGGATAACAAAGCGCTTTTCCCCCTCCCGCCTGACGCTCACGCCAAACTGCTCCATCATTCTGACCGTCATATCAATATAAGCCATGCCATGGCTTCCCTTTACCTCAATGACAAGCTCTTTTCCCGACATGGGTGCGGCAATCAGCAGGGCGCTCAGGAACTGGCTGCTCAAGTCGATATCCACCGCCACCCGGTCCTTTAAGATTCCATGTCCCGTAATCACCATCGGAAAATGCCCCGGCTTTTCGGTACATTCAATCCGGGCTCCGATACTCTCCAGCGCGGTAATCAGAGGCTCCATGGGCCTGCGCCGCATCTGCTCCGACGCGTCCATATAAAAGTGGCCCTCGCCACAGGCCAGATAAGCCGCCAGAAATCTGGCTGCCGTTCCCGCGCTCCCCACATAGACGGAGGCTTCCCGCACCGGAACCCTTCCTCCCAGTCCCGTCACCTCAATCCGGGCCGCGTCCTCGTCCGCTTTCGTCTCAAATACCAGATCCCGCACACATTGCAGAAAATATCTGGAATCCTCCGAAAAAAGGCAGCCCTTCAGCGTACTCTTCCCCATTCCCATCACCGCCAGCAGAAGCGCCCGGTTGGTGATGCTCTTTGAGCCGGGGACATTCACGGTCTGAGCCGGATTTCTCTTTATGAAAACTGGCCGGATTTCTTTTCTGTCGTTCAATTCCATTACTACTCCTATTTTAGCACAGATTTCCCATGGAAAGAAGGAGTGATTTCTCTTTGAATGTAAAATCTGTTCAAAAATTGTTACTATTCACAGTAACCAAAACTTATTCATCCACAGCCGAACATAATGTTTACGTCAGCGCCAGTTCCCTGCGATGCAACAGGAAATCCACAATATTCACATGCGCTATCCCATTGCGGCTCATATCCAGTCTGTCCAGAGAAAGCACATACTTTGGCGACGCGTCCGTAATTGGGGAAAACGCCCCGAATTCTCTTTCAATCGTTCCCTCGCCAGCCAGCAGATAGCAGACCTGGATAAAGCATTTTTTTCCGTCTCTGACTGCCACAAAATCAACCTCCGACTTATATGTCTTTCCTGTAAATACCTGGAAATCCTGCGTCAGCAGCTCATTATAAACAATATTTTCCAGGAAAAAAGTGTCTTCATAGTTAATGGTATTGGTATGAATCGTGCGAAAGCCCATATCAATCGCGTAATATTTTTCTCTGTTGCTTAACGCCGCCCTGCCTGAAAGGTTATATTTACTGACTCCATGAATCAGATACGCCTTCTTCATTTTATCCAGATAGCTGTATACCGTCCGGTCGGACAGGCTCTTTCCCGTTCCGGCCCTGTAATATTTTACTACATTCTCCGCGGAAAATTCTTTTCCCGCATTCGCCAGAATATACAGTGAAATATCCCGGAATGCCTTTCGGTCCATCCGTGATTTTTTTGTTACAATATCCCTGTTAATAATACTGTCATATAAATTGGAAATATACCTCGAAACCGAAGCCTCGTCCGGAAAATCAAAGCGCAGTGGGAAGCCGCCCCACTTGATATATTCATAAATCAGATCATCTGAAAAGGATCTGTTATTCAGCCTGTAGAATTCAGACATTTCATAAAAGGAAAACGGCAGAACCTCAAACTCCACAGTTCTGCCTGTCAAAAGAGTTGCAAGCTCGCCTGATAAAAGCGTGGAATTGCTCCCGGTCACAAACAAAGAAACATTTAACGCGTTTCGAAAGGACGCCAGCGCTTTTTCAAATTTTTCCACATGCTGAATTTCATCCAGAAAAATAAAGTATTTCCCCTCATCCCGAATCCGCGTTTTGATTTCTTCATTCAGATCCGATGCTGTCTGAAGATATTCATAATCCATGTCCTCAAAATTAATATAAATG
>JAJQCU010000263.1 GCA_021202575.1 Lachnospiraceae bacterium | reverse complement strand
TTTTAATTATACTGGAGATAAAAGTGAGGTGAACAGAATGAAGACTATATTTCGGCAGCCGCCCGTGGTGCCCGCCGAGGGCACCCTTATCCCAGAGACAAAAGACAGCCTCCTTGAAGACCTGAAAAAAACGCGCTTCGCTCTGGAGGTCGCCTACAGCGGTTTTGACAATGTGACTGATCCCGACCTGATCGACTGCTATATTTATCAGGTGAATTCTATCTGGAAGCGCTACAGCTACTTAATCGCGAAGATCAGCCGCTCCTGAATAAAAGGGACTGTCACGAGATAACCTGCGCATCCTGCGCCGCCTGATACGCGAAGCCCAGGCCATAAAAGCCCCGCCGTAATGAGCAGAGCAGGATTTCTACACGAAATCCTGCTCTTTTAAAATGATCCTGTCTTCCGCATTGTATCTGGAACCGGACAGCGTGGATATAAATTTCCTCATTCCAATGCGGTTGGCATGTCTGACGGCGGCGTCCACCATCCTTTCCACATCCTCGGGCATGGGAACCTTATCGCTCGCCTCCTCCTCCTCTATTCTGGTCTGCAGGGCCAGAAGCGCCATTTCATCGATCACGTACTCTTTCGAGCAGGCGTAGGTAGCTCCGTACTGCACCAGTTCCTTAGCAGACAGCCCCTGCATGCCGACCCGTACCGTGAAGGACTTCATGAAAGCCGACCTTCTGGAAGCAAACTCCCGGATTGCCTCCGGCGTGTCCACCAAAATCAGCAGAAGCTTCCTCTCTCCCGCCAGCAGGGCGTCCTCAATATCCTGAACCTTGTCCGCGTTCAGCATACTGATGTGCTCGATCACCATGGCTCCGCCCTCCAGGGTGTTCATAATCTGTATCGTCTTTTTCCTGTTCAGATTGACGGCCGGGATGCGCGCCAGCTTTCCGGACAGTGCCATCCCGCTTTCCTTCAGATCGGAAAGCAGCTGCCTGATAAACGCAAAGCAATAATCGTAATTGTCCCCCTCCACAATAATATTGCCGCTGCCAATGGGGAGCTCCGCGGTTTTCAGCGCGGTTTCAATCTGCTTAAGCCCCTCCTCGGAATGAATATATCTGCGGTACTTTTCCGGCGCCTTCTCTCTCAGCGCAGGGGACATGGGAGAAATCTCCGTCCTCTTTTGCTTCTCCGGCTTTCCGGTCTCAGAAGCCTTCGCCGTCTCCTCATCCTCCAGGCCGGCCAGCGGCTCCTCTCTCTCTATGGGCTCATCCAAAAGCAAATCATCCAGACCTGCAAACAGGTCATACTCATCCTCCTGCTGCCCATTCCCGGAAACAGGAAGCTTCTCAGCAGATACCAACTGCGGCTCCTCCCCGGACACAGAAGGCTTCTCAATGGACACCGGCTGCGGCTCCTCCTCAGATACCGGTTTTTCCTCTTTTCTCCGGGCTTCTTCCACCTCGGGGTCATCGAAAATCTCCCGCCGGTCCTGTTCCTCCTGCCGGTCCCGCTCTTCCTGTTCATCCGCCAGAAACTGCAGCTCGTTCAGGATATCCTCCTGCTTTTTAGCGTCAAACTCCGCGAAAATTTCTCCTGTCTGCGCCTTACTGCGCTCATAAATCTCCGCCTTATGCTCTTCCTCCGCCTGCTGATTCTTTTTATCCCATTCCGCCAGAATATCCTCGATGCTGAGCTGCCCTTTGATCTGCTGCTCCATCGTTTCCGGCTCCGGCAGAATCATGCCGATCTGTCCATCCCCCTCCATGCGGGTCATGGAAATCATGGAATCCTCCTGCCCCGGATGCTGTATCTCCATGATATGGACGGGCTCCACCGGCCTGGATTCCGGCTCCGCCGCCCCCTGCGTCTCATCCTCCGCCGCGGGTTGAGGCGCAAGCACCACCGGCTCTCTGTAGATTTCCACAATCTTCTCCGCCGGCCTGGAAGCGACCTTCACATCAGAATCATCCATTTCCCCGGCGTTATCCTCAACGGCATACACCCCTTCTCCGCCCATCCCGGGCACAGGCTCCGGTTCGGACTCCTGCTCAAAAAGAATCACCTCATCCGGGATCATCTCCTCCTGAGAGGAGGGCGCTTCAACCGGCACAGGTTCCGTCTGCTGCTTCACCTCTCCCAACAGCTCCTGAAGGCTTGCCGCCAGCTCCTTCTGCAGATTCATGGTGCTGAATTTATTTTCCCCATCCATGGTCTTGCCGCGGATCTCTTCCGGATTCGGAAGATTCGAAGACTCCTGCGGTTGAGGCTGCGGCTTCTCTGCCTCCTTCCTGCGCCGGGAAGGCTCCGCCGTTTTCTTTCTTATAATCTCTGTGGTGGGAGAATTCAGGACATCTACAGCCCCGGCCTCCGGCATCTGCGGCACGGACGCGGCTTCCTCCTGTCCCTGCTTTCCGGCAACAGGCTCTGAGGGAGCCGGCTGTTCCTCCGGCGCCGTTGCCTGCATCTGCTGTTCCTCCGGCGCAGGTCTCTTCGCCCTCTGGCTCCTTCTCATCTCCCTGTGGTCGTATTTGTACTGCTGGGCTTCCGTCAACGGTTCATAGAGCATCTTCAGCTCCATGGCCCTGGTTACGTATTTACCCTCGCCAAACCACAGAATCAGCTCATCGCACTCCTTCACGCATTTCTCCGGCATTCCGGCCCGATGATACAGATAAGCGAGCTCATAGCCCCAGCGCTCAGTATACTCCGCCTTCTTCAGCTCCTCCAGCACCTCAATGCGCTCCTCCAGGCTCACATCCTGCGCCTGATACAGCCGATACTGTAGCACAAAACGGCCGGAGTCCTGGGGCGCCGCCTGCACAAAAGCCTTATAATATTCAATCGCGTCCACCAGCTCCTGCAGCCGTATGGAAAGCTCGCAGAGAGCGTACAGGATCTTGCGGCTCTGCGGATTCTTGTCATAAGCGATGAGGAGAATATTCCTGGCATCCTCATATCGCCGGTTAATTTTGTATAGATCGCTGATAATGCAGAGCATCTTTACGCTCTTGACTCTCCGCCAGTCAATCTCATCCGCGATCTCGGCCGCTTCCCCGTATTCTCCGTCCGCTATTAAATCCTTGATTTCATCCGTCCGGATTCTGTATTCCGCCTTGTCCAAAAGTACCACCTCTATATATAAATGATTAAAGCAACATAAGTGTCGTTGCGGTCCCCAAGGTCATAAATGCGAATGCACACCCGTAGGGCGTACCTTGTGTAAGCATTCGATTTCTGACCTTTTGTCCCTTGTATCATATAAATCACTTTATCTGTAAGTCCTGCAACAAAACATACATGTATAAGATACCATAGCGCATAAACAATGTCAAAATGAATGGAAAAGAAAATTAAAAACTTTTTGTGAAATTTTTTGTGAACAATAGCCGGTCGCTGAGTCCCGCAAACTCCTTCAATGTCAGCGCCTCTCCCCGGACCGCGGCGGGCAGCCCCATTTCCAGAAGCTCGTCCGTCACCTGCTCCCTGGTTACCCGCAGATCTGCGGCATTCGCCAGGCTGTTGGCCAAAGTCTTCCGGCGCTGGTTGAAGGCCGCCCTGATCAGGGCAAACATAAACCTTTCATCCCGCACTGCCACCGGCGGCTTCTCATAACCCGCCAGCCGGATCACCGAGCTGTCCACAGTTGGGCGAGGGAGGAAGCAGCTCGCCGACACCCGCGTCAGAATTTGCGGCCTGGCATAATACTGCACCGCCAGCGACAGCGCCCCATAGTCCTTTGATCCCGGTCCGGCCTCCATGCGGTCCGCCACCTCCTTCTGCACCATCACGGTGATGCTCTCAATGGGCGCACCGCACTCCAGTAATCTCAGAATCACCGGCGTGGTAATATAATATGGAAGATTGGCGGCCACCTTGATCGGCCTGCCCCCATTGTATTCTTCCGCAATTCCCCGAATATCTGTTTTCAGGATGTCCCCATAGATAACCGTCACATTATTATAAGCGGAAAGCGTGTCCTCCAGAACCGGCAGCAAATGACTGTCGATTTCCACCGCGGCCACCCTGCCCGCGGCCTCCGCCAGATACTGCGTCATAGTGCCGATTCCCGGGCCAATCTCCAGCACGCAGTCATCCTTTCTGATCTCAGCGCCGGCAATGATCTTCTCCAGCACATTCGCGTCAATCAGAAAATTTTGTCCGTATTTTTTCTGCGTTATAAAGCCATATTTTTTTAAAACCGCCATGGTATTGAGCGGGTTTGCCAGATACGCCATATACTTCCCCTTTTTCAGGCTGACCGCAAAGCTGATCAAGCATACGTTCTCTGCATAAGAATCATTTCCGGCAGACAGCCTGCATATATTTTGAATGCCCCTGTGTTTTCTCTCAGATTGCGTTCTTCACTCCTGCAT
>JAJQCU010000355.1 GCA_021202575.1 Lachnospiraceae bacterium | reverse complement strand
GGCCGTCAAAGCCAAACTCCTGGAAGCGGCCGTTGTAGGGCTCCCCCCCCCCCCAGCAGTCATCATAAAACACATAGGCCATATTGGCGTACTCATGCACCATGGCAATCAGTTTTTTGCCGAAGGAAATCACAAAATCATTGATGAAGGCCATCCAGTCCGCCTTCTTCGGATTGCCCGGCATATGGGTCACATGCAGATCGCCCTTATTGATGAAATCCTCCGCGGTCAGGCTGTAGCCATACTGATCCGCGAACTGGTCCAGCGCCAGCTCACTGACAGTGAAATCATAGGAACCCCAGTCTGAGAAAAGAGCGCGGTTGCGCTCATCAGCGCCCCAGATCCAGACAAAATTATAGAACATGGAGGTAAAGCGCACCACTGTGGTATCCGGATGGGTCTCGCACCAGTTTTTCATCCACCCGAGCATGTACTCCTGCGTCTCGGGATATCTGGGATCGATCTGCATCAGGTGCTCCTTGTCCCAGTGGTTGGTGGTGTGATTGTACATGGAAATTTCTTCCCAGATTCTATAGGCCAGGAAACTGACGGTATATTTATGGAAAGGAGTGATGTCCTTCACCGTCACGGAACCCGTCTCCCTGTCATAGCTCCATCTGGCGGCGTCCACCAGCTCATTGGCTGTCCTGTCGTACACCTGCCAGTATTTCATGGCAGCGGCGCCGTCATTGACGCGAAACTGCTCCGCAAAAAAGTTCTCCATCAGATGGATAGTAACCGTCTCATCCACTGCCACATTCGCCGGTGTGCACAGAAACGTCTGCTGTAATTTGTCCTGATTCTCCTTCGCCCAGGCGTTGTGGTCGCGGATGATGCAGATGGTGGAATAAATACCGTATCCGGAATGTACAATCTCATCGGACAGCACCGTACCGTCGCTGTCCCTGATCACATCCGCTCCCCATTTCTCAGCCATCTGTAATGTAAGTTGCTCATACCCTGATTCACCCGGCAGGGTAAAACCGCCCTTTGTCTTTGACATATCAATCGTCCCTCCTGACAATGTATGTTCGGAATTAAAGCAGCCGACACAGCCGCCTTATATCAATCGGAAAATATACATGGAACCGTTTATAGCGCCCCATCCTTCTGAATTTTGTCAGACACTAACAATGTGGAGAAAAACGCCAGCACAAGGCCCTGTCCCCAGCCCTGAATCCACCTCTTCGGAATTCCTCGGTAGCCTTCCTTATCATTCATCACCGCCGTACCGCCGGACACGTTCATGACCTTGCCGTCCTCGCTGATATTGGCCAGCAGCCCCTGAATGGACTTATTGATATATTTGTTGTGCAGTACATTGCCCCGCTCCAGCATGGCCGCCGCGATACCCGCGGAGGCGGAAACCTCCTCGTAGGACTCCGGATCGTCCAGGACCGTCCTCCAGAGACCGTTCTCGGTCTGCACAGTCTTCAACGCCGCCAGCTGCTCATTTAAGGAACCGGCGATCTCCAGATATTTGGGATACAGGTAGCACTGGGGCAGGATACCGCCCACCTTCGACATGGTGTAGGCCGCCCAGGCGTTGGCCCGGCCCCAGTAAATGCCGGACATGTGGTTTTTGGCGATATTGTCATAGCCATGATAATAAAAGCCGCTGGCCGGATCCTGCAGATACTCAATGTGCCCGTACCACTGGTTCAGCGCGTCGTCGATCAGCTCCTCGTCCTTTTCCATCACGCGCCCGCGCAGCAGCAGAAACGCCTCCATAAACAGGGTGTCCGCCCAGGCCTGTTCCGGGAAGTCGTTGTTGGCGGAAACCGTGTGCTGCAGCACATGATCCCCGAAGCGCAGGGCGTCGTTTTTCAGGTACTCCACCTTGGACATCAGAATGTCGTGATATTTCTGCTCTCCCGTCGCCTGATACAGCGTGATCAGGCAGTGTCCCATGGCGCAGGCGTTCACCGTCCACACCTTCGGCAGCCCCAGATCGATCAGCTCGTCCACCCTGTCCTTCAAAAGGGTCAGGTACTCTTCCTTCCCCGTTTTCTCATAGGCCTCGCTGATGCCGTAGTAAGCCACGCCGCAGGGCCAGTCCCAGGTCAGGTCCATATTCATGGTCTTTCTGACCACCTTGTCAATGACGCCCTCAATCTCTGTTTTGTCAAATTCCAGCTTTGCCATTTTTTCTCCTACCTCTCCTTTTTTCATTTTGATCTATAATCTGACAGAATACTGTTTTTTTCAGGTTTATTATACATTTATCATTTATTTACATCAAGTGTCATCCTGTGTGAATTCTCATCCCAGGGTTACTATTCACAGCCGCTTCCCTCTCCTTCACAGGAAGCATTCCATCAAAAATCAATTTCGTATTTCCATTCCTTAAAAAATCCTCCGGCCCAAATTTTACAATTCAGCCGGAGGATTATGATTTATCCGTTCTTTCTTACGAAAGTGCCGTCAGCATACAGTATGTACAGATCCCGCGTTGAGATTTCTGTCCGCGATAACCATGAAGACTGCATACCCGGCGCCCGGAATATTGACAGCTTCCGCCCTCTTACGCGGTGGGCAGCTTGGTGGTCAGGCCCTCATTGTAGAGCTCCAGTCTCTCATCGATAACCGCCTGATAGCCGGCGTTCAGATACTTCTGGCTGTAATCATCATACAGAGTATCGAACTCATCCGGATCGCACATCACCAGCAGGTCACGATACTCGGTGTACAGGTCATACAGAGTCTGGCTGTACTCACTGACGGATTCCAGGGAAGCGCCAAACAGAGCGTCGGAGTTTGCGTAGCCGGCATTGTAGAGATCATTCTGTCCATTATAATTGTCCAGAATTTCCTGATAGAAGTCCTGAGGAACACCCTGAGGAGTAATAGCCGCAACGTCGTCCTCAATTGTGCCAAGCGTCTTGGAAGCGGTGACGACCATCCAGTAGTCTACGTTGTTGTTGTGGCCCTGCGCGTAGGTCTCATCATATCTGGAATCATCAGAGGAGATTACGGTCGGTGTGCCGTCCACATACTCAAAGTTGATGCCCTCAATGCCCCACTGCATGGTGAAGAGCACATCCTCCTGGCACATCCATTCCAGATACATCTCAGCCGCCTTGAATTCATCATCGGTAGCGGTAGAAGAACGGGAAATCATGGTACCGAACACGTTGGTGGGACGATAAGAGTTGTTGGAGCCCCAGGTCTCATCCTCAATAAATTCACTGCTGCATACGCAGATACCAAGCTCCGCATCCGGATTGGTCTCATAGAAGCTGTCCAGAACCGTGATGGTAGAGGAGGTATAGCAGGAATAGGTGAAGCAAAGGCCGTTGATGAAGTCAGACTGCGCCTCAGAGGAATCTCTCATGTAATACTCCTGGTTGGTCCAGCCCTGGTTATAATGATAATTCTCCAGCTTCAGGAACCTCTTCTGTGCCTCAGTGGACAGAGCCGGAATCTGATAGTCACCGGTGGAAACCCAGGTTTCCTCATCCTGCGGATAATCTCTGTAAGCGTAGTTCTGGTCAATGCCGGCGCCGGATACCTTGGTGCCGCCAAGCGGAGCGCTATGTCCGTTCTCTACCAGCTTCGCGTACAGCTCGTTTAACTCGGAAGCGGTATCCGGATACGCATCATAGCCGGCCTCCTCCAGCCAGTCCTTGCGGTAGAAGGTGACATAGGTATAGTCGGTGTTGCCGTAGGGTCTCTTGCCCAGTATCAGATAATCATCGTCGTCCAGCTGGGTGTAGGAGTCGATGCTCTCGTCCACCATCATCTGATAGTAGGTAGGAGCGATGGTCTTGAACTCCTCCATATCATAGGGTGCGGAATAGCCCTCGGACTGCCAGGTGGCCAGCTTGTCATAGTCATACTCCATCACGACGGTGGGCAGTGACTGGGAAGCAGCCAGGAGGCCGTAATCGGTCATAACATCGGTACGGGTGATGGCTACGAACTGCACGTCGATATTGTACACATCACCGAAGTTCTCCTGAATCCAGTTGGTCCAGTAATTATTTACCACATCGGCCACACCGTTGCAGGAGCTGCCGCGGTCATATACCGGAAGCTGCAGGGTAACTATAGAGTCAAAGGCGGTCCAGCCGTCCATGCCGGCTACCGTCTCCGTGGTCTCGCTGGAGCTGGAGCTTTCAGAAGAACTGGAGCTCTCAGAACTGGAGCTGCTCTCGGAGCTGGAGCTTTCAGAAGAGCTGGAACTCTCGGAAGAGCTGCTGCCGCAGGCGGACAGAAGTCCGGCGGAGCCTGCCGCTACGCCGCCAACCATCAATCCCTTCATAAAGTCTCTGCGGGAAATTGCTTTGAACATAAATTTTTCCTCCTTTTTTCAGATAACCGGGCATCCCGGAAAACTCCGTACC
>JAJQCU010000340.1 GCA_021202575.1 Lachnospiraceae bacterium | reverse complement strand
CGGGATCACTGAAAGATATAATGTTGTTTCTTTTTTGGGAAATGGTGTTTATATGCTGACGGCCTGCCGGGAGAATGTTTTCTGATCTGAGATTGAGTATGAATGGGATGATTCCGCAGTCTGTCTGACTGCGGTATTTTTTTGCTTTGAGTGCGGGAAGCGCTGGCTTGAGGAAATGCCGGCGCTTTCTTTTTTTGTGATGATGAGGATGAGAGGCGTCGGATGTCCGCGGGACAGCTGATCAGCGCGGATCGCAGCGAAGGGAAGACCGGAGTCATCGACTTTCATCCGGGGAGGAAAGGAGTTTTTATGAGGCAATTATTAAAGTATATGATGAAATATTGGTACCTGTATCTTTTTGCGGGCGCGTCGCTGATCCTCGGCGTGGTGATGGACGTGGCGTCGCCCCTGATTACAGAGAGAATTGTGGACGATGTGATTCTGGGCGGGCAGAGGGAGCTTCTGACATCGCTTCTTATTCTTCTGCTGGTGCTGGGAATCGGGAAGGGTATTTTCAAATACCTGGAGGAATTTACCGGGGATGTGATCGGCGTCAGCGTGGGAAGAGACATCCGCCGGGACTTATTTGACCATATTGAAAAAATGTCCGTGGGCTTTTTTGATCAGTTTGGCGTGGGCGAGCTGATGAGCAGGATTGGCAGGGATGTGGACCGGGTCTGGGACGCCGCGGGTTATCTGGGGCTTTTATGCGTGGAGGCTGTCGTTCATACTGTCTTTGTGATTGTCTGTATGCTGCGAATCAGTCCCCTGCTGACGCTGATTCCCCTGTGCATTATGCCCGTTGTAGCCTGTATCGCTGTTCAGCTGGAGAAAAAGCTGGATAAAGGGTACGATGAGCTGAGTGAGATTACGGCGGAGTTAAACACGGTGGCGGAGGAAAACCTGGCGGGAGTCCGCACGGTCAAGGCTTTTTCCAGAGAGGATTACGAGATGGAGAAGTTCCGGCGCTACAACGGTAAATATTATGACCGGAATATGGCCATCGACAGGGCGATGGCCAACAACGACACCGCCATTTCCTTTCTGACAAAGCTGCTGCTGGTCTTAAGCGTGGCTGTGGGCGGTATTCTGGTGGTGTGGGATCAGATTACGCTGGGACAGCTCAGCGCTTTCATGGGTTACGCCAACAATATCGTCTGGCCCATGGAAATTCTGGGCTGGGTCACCAATTCTCTGGCGGCGGGGCTTGCCAGTATGAAGAAGATCAATAAGATTATGGCGGAAAGCTCTCAGCTGCCTGTGGCGGAGAACCCCATAAAGCCGGAGAAAACAGAGGGAAATGTGCGTTTTGAGCATGTGGATTTTCAGGTGCGGGGCAGAGAAATTCTGTCAGATGTAAGCTTCAATCTGCCCGCGGGAAAGACCCTGGGGATCATGGGCATGACCGGTTCCGGCAAGACCACGCTGGTGCAGCTTTTGCAGCGGCTGTATGATGTGACCGGCGGCGCGATTTTCATCGACGGTATCGACATCAGGGAGATGGATATTCACGCGCTCAGAGGGTGTCAGGCAGTGATTTCCCAGGATGTGTTCCTGTTCTCGGATACGGTGCGGGACAATATGGCTGTGGGCAGGCGTAAGGAGATGGAGCTTCTGGATATTGAGCCGGCGGCCCGGGCGGCGGACGCGGATGAATTCGTTCAGAAGCTGCCTCAGAAATATGGCACGGTTATCGGAGAGAGAGGCGTTGGCCTTTCCGGCGGGCAGAAGCAGCGCATCAGCATGGCAAGGGCTTTTGTGCGAAAAGCCCCCATCCTGATATTGGACGACGCCACCTCCGCCCTGGATATGGAAACGGAGCGCCAGGTACAGAAAAACCTTAAGGATATGGAGGGCATGACGAAAATCATCATTGCTCACAGAATTTCCTCTGTCAGGAATGCCGATGAAATTATTGTGCTGCAGGACGGCAGGATTGCGGAGCGGGGAACCCATGAAAGTTTGCTGGCGCTTCAGGGGCAGTATTACGAGACTTATATGGCGCAGTATGGGGAAATTTCAGCATAATAATGTCATGAAGGGTTTAAGGAGCTGCCGCGAAATAATTTGCGCATCTTGCACCGCCTGATACGTGAATTGCAGTCCATAAAAGCCTCGCCGTAGCTGAAGAGAATGAAAGAAAAAACAGGAAGGAATATTATATGGCAGTCAATACCTATAAACAAAATGAGCCGCTGCGCACCGCGAAAAAGAGCGCCACGCTGCTTCGGATGTTCAGCCGTCTTCTGGATTATAAAAAAGAGGTGGCGGGCGTGCTGCTTTTGCTGCTTGTCACGGTCAGTGTGACGCTCGTCAATCCTTTGATCATCGAGAGGGCGGTGAATGTGGAGGTGCCGGAGAAGAATGTACGGGGACTGATCGGGCTGGCCGTCTTTGCGGCGGCCATCAATGGGATCTGGTTTGCGGGCACCCGAGCCTACAGGATGATTATGGCCAGGATATCCAACCGGATTGTGCTGGACATCCGGGAGGAAATGTACGCCCATATTCAGACTCTGGGGCTGTGTTTTTTTGACTCCCGGGCTACCGGAAAGATTCTGTCCAGAATCATCGGGGATGTGGATTCTATGAAGGATGTGTTCAGCAGCAGCGTGACCACTCTGATCCCATCCTTTTTTACCATTATCGCGGTGTCCGCGATTATGCTGGTGAAAAGCCCGGCGTTGGCCATGGCCGCCTTCGCCACATTGCCCTTTCTGGCGGTGGGCGTGTTTGTGACAATGGTCGTGGGCCACAGGCGCTGGCAGGAGGAGAAGCAGAAAAGTTCAAACATCAACGCATACGTGCATGAAAATTTTTCCGGAATCCGGATTATCCAGAGCTTTAACGCGGAGGAGGAATCCCGGGAGACCTTTCGAAGGGTGGTGGAGGAGCACCGCGGGGCGTGGATCAGAGCCGTTCTGGTGATGGACGCAGTCAGCCCGGTTATCGATGTGACCTGGGCGGCGGGCAGCTTCCTGCTCTATTACATCGCGGTCAGCGCACTGGGAATGGGGGAGACACAGGTGGGGACTATCCTGGCCTTTTCTACCTATTTAAGTATGTTCTGGAGCCCCATCCGGAATCTGGCCAGCTTTTATAATCAGATCGTCAATAATCTGGCCGGTGCGGAGCGTATTTTTGAGATCATGGATCAGGAGCCGGAGATCCGGGACAGCGAGGGAGCTTATGAGCTTCCCCCCATTGAGGGCAGGGTTGTGTTCGATCATGTGGATTTTGCCTATCCGGATGATCCCGGGACGCCGGTGCTGACGGACGTAAGCTTTGATATTGCCCCGGGCAGCAACCATCGCGCTGGTGGGGCCCACAGGGGCGGGAAAGACCACTATCACAAATTTAATCGCCAGATTTTATGATGTGACCGGCGGGGAAATCCGCATCGATTCTCATCCGGTCAACGCGGTGACCGTCAAAAGCCTGCGCAGCCAGATGGGCATTATGACTCAGGAGAACTTTCTTTTTTCGGATACAGTCCGGGAAAATATCCGTTATGGGAGGCTGGACGCAACGGAGGAGGAAATTGTGGCCGCGGCTAAGGCGGTGGGAGCCCATGAATTTATCATGAAAATGGAAAAGGGGTATGACACGAAGCTGGACGGAACAGCCGGTTTGTCTGTGGGCCAGCGCCAGCTGATCGCCTTTGCGCGCACCCTTTTGAGTGAGCCACGCATTCTGATTCTGGATGAGGCCACCTCCAGCATTGACACTCACACGGAGCTGATGGTGCAGCGGGGCATCGCCGCCCTTTTGAAGGGGCGCACCTCCTTTGTGGTGGCGCACCGCCTTTCCACTATCAAGAAAGCGGACCAGATTTTTGTCATCGATGAACAGGGAATCCGGGAACGGGGTACTCACGGGGAATTATTACAGAAAAAAGGAGAATATTACAAACTTTATCAGGCCGCCTGGGAGGAGTAGTGGGGGCCGGAGCCTTCGAATTTACGAAAAATTGGCTGAAAAATGAGCCGTTGTGGGGGTATACGGCCCTTAATTTGCAAAAAAAGCTTGACAACCATATATTTCTCTGCTAATATAGCACCTAATAAACTCTTAATAATTGTAAAAAATTTGTAATATTTTTTCACAAGTTAGTTATCAATGACGGAAAAGTCATATAAAACAAATGTTTGCTGAGGCAGCTGTGCTTTTAGTGATGGGGGCCCTGGAAATGACAGTTAGGATGAACACAAAAACTTAGGCAAAGACGGAGAATGTGAGTACCGTGGAGATCGAGGGGGCCAAAAGCCGGATGGGGAGCCTGAACAGCGGAGTTGCCTCGATTTTAACTCCGGCTTATACAACAGAGAGCGCCCAGGTGCTGGGTACAC
>JAJQCU010000285.1 GCA_021202575.1 Lachnospiraceae bacterium | reverse complement strand
AGAGAAGCAGCGGCTGGGCTGAGAAGGCAGAAACCACTTGTATTTTCCCGGCGAATGAGATAAGATGGGCATAAAGTCAGCGGGCTACGGCAAGGCTTTTATGGCCTGTGATTCATGTATTAGACGGCGCAAGATGCATAAGTTTAACAGTTCTTTAAATGATGGAGTGCGCATACAGCGGCGGAATCCGCATGGGAAAAGAGGTGCCGCATATGGGAAAGACAGTGTTGATTGGCTGAAGTATAAAAAGTGCACGCGGTTTGCAGATTAAGCTGCAGACCGTTTTTACGAGTTGATATTCACTTGAGAATAATCTCATATATTTTAAAGGAAAGAGACTATGCTTATACAGGGTGATGTCCGCGCCGGCGGACATGTTCATCTGTTTATGGAGGTGCTGAAACAATATGAAAAAGGAAACCATACCCGTCATCGGGCTTCCCAGAGGTCTGCTCTATCACAGATATGAGATTCTGTGGCAGACCTTTTTTCATGCGCTGGGTCTGGAAACGAGGGTCAGCGCTCCCACCAACCGGGCGGTGGTGGAGGAGGGCGAGAGGCTTGCTCCCGATGAGGCCTGCCTGTCGGAGAAAATCTTTCTGGGACATGTCAGCTCCCTGATCGGGAAATGCGACTATATTTTTGTCCCCCGGGTGGCCAATCTGGGGAGGAACCTGGATTTGTGTGTCCGTTTCAGCGCCCTTTATGATCTGACATATTGCATTTTTCTTAGGACAGGCCAGAAATTTCTGACATGCAATATCGATGTGGTGAACGGCGCCGGGGAAGAGGACGCTTTCTGCGATCTGGGCCAGTCTCTGGGCTTTTCCCGCAAGGAGAGCAAAAAAGCCTGGAAGACGGCGGAAAAGACTCAGGAGCAGGCCTGGGACAAGGCGGTAAAGGAGCAGTAGAAGATGTATAAATCCGAGGGGTTGAAAATTCTGGTGTCGGGGCACAGCTATATTCTGGACGATTCCTACGCGGGCGGCGTAATTTTAAAGGGGCTGAGGGATCTGGGCGCTCTGCCGCTCAGGGCGGATATCACGGATCGGGACTACGCGGTGAAGCACAGTCCGGATCTGTGTCCCACATGCCGCTGGGTCATGAGCCGGGAGCTGGTGGGCAGCATTATCCAGCATCGTTTTCAGGTGGATGGGATTGTGCTGGTCACGGCATTTCCCTGCGGGCCGGACTCCATGGTCAATGACATTCTGGCCCGCAAGATTCAGGGGGTTCCCGTGCTTCAGCTGGTGCTGGATTCCCAGACCGGAACGGCGGGAGTGGAGACCCGGCTGGAAAGCTTTGTGGATATCATCCGCATGAAGAAGGGAGAGCTTACATGAAAACCGTTTCAGAAAAGAAATTCGCGGACATTGTCCGCAGGAACGGGGGAGGGCTTGCATGAAACCTATATCGGAAAAGAAATTCGCGGACATTATCCGCGGGAACAGGGGAGGGCTTGCATGAAACCAGCGTCAGAAAGGAAAGTTGCCACCATCCGCTATGCGGAGTACAGCGCCGCCTTCAAATATCTGGTGGAGCAGGGGCTGGACTGTAAATTTATTCTGCAGCCGAAACAGACCCAGCGCACAGAGAAAATCGGGGAGAAATACAGCCCGGACATGGTCTGTACTCCCTTTAAAACCATCCTGGGAAGCCTGGTGGAGGCGCTGGAAGCCGGGGCCGATACGATCATTATGCCCAACGGCATCTGCCGCCTGTCCTACTATGGGGAGCTGTTCCGCAAAATTCTGTTGGATGAGGGCTATGAGTTTGATTTCATTAATTTAAATGAGTACGCCATGGGAGGGAAGACGAGGGATCTGATAAAGGGGATCGGAAGCGTCAACCCGAAGGTGAAGATGACTCACCTGATTTCCGCCGGGATGGAGTCCATTAAGATGGTGGAATATCTGGATGAAATTACGTATGAGTATTATAAGGGCTGCGGCTTCGACCCCACCGGCGGCTGGAGGAAGGCCTATAAGCGTTTCCTGGCGGCCATGTACCGGGCGGACACGAAAGCCGCCATTGAAAAGGCGTATCTGGACGCAAAGCAGGGATTTGATTCCACACCGCTGGTGAAACCGGCCCATCCGCTGAAGGTGGGCGTCATCGGGGAATTTTACACGGCGGTGGATTCCTTCTCCAACCGGGAGGTGGAGGATAAGCTGGCCGGCATGGGCGTGGAGGTACACCGGTGGATGAATTTGTCCCACAGGCTCATTCATTATCCCGGGGAAAAGAATCTGAATGTGGAAATCAGGGAATACTGCACCTATGAGATGGGGCCAACCTCCACGGCCAATATCTGGGCGGCAAAGCATTACGCGGAGCAGGGCTTCCACGGACTGGTGCATATCAAGTCGGCCAACTGCACGCCGGAGATTGATATTGTGCCTATTTTACAGAAACTAAGCGGGCAGTATAAAATCCCGCTTCTGATCCTGACCTGTGACACCCAGACCTCCGATGTGGGACTGATGACCAGGCTGGAGGCTTTTTACGATATGATTGAGGCGAAAGGGAGGCAGCTGAAATAAAACAGGCGTATCTGGGCGTGGACGTGGGGTCCATTTCCACCAAGGGTGTGATTATTGATGATGAAAATAATATCTTAAGCAGCGCGTATATCTGGACCGAGGGCGACCCCATCGGCGCGGTCAAAAAGCTGCTTCATCTGCTGGAGGAGGATTTTCCAAAGGGCGATTTTCAGATCGTGGCCACGGGAACCACGGGAAGCGCCAGAAAGCTGACCGGGTCGATCATCGGCGCCACTGCCGTCAAGAATGAAATCACGGCCCACGCGGTGGGCACCACCACCTTTTATCCGGATGTGCGCACCATCCTGGAGATCGGCGGCCAGGATTCCAAGATCATCCTGGTGGAGAACAGGGTGGCGGTGGACTATGCCATGAACACTCTCTGCGCTGCCGGAACCGGAGCCTTTCTCTCCAGCCAGGCCAAGCGGCTGGGCATTGAGGCGGAGGATATCGCTTCCTATGCCCTGCGCAGCGAGCATCCCACTCCCATCGCCGCCAGATGTACGGTCTTCGCCGAGTCCGACCTGGTCCACAAAATCCAGATGGGGCACTCCAAGGAGGACATTCTGGCGGGAATCTGCGACGCCGTGGTGGCCAACTACCTCAATAATGTGGGCAAGGGCAAAAAGATCGTCTCCCCGGTGGTATTCCAGGGAGGCGTCAGCAAAAACCAGGGCGTGGTGGCGGCCTTTGAGAAGGCTCTCGGCTGCAAAATCACGGTGGATGAGAACGGCCACCTGATGGGCGCTTTAGGGGCGGCCATTATCGCGCGAAGAAGCGGTGCGCGAAGGGAGTTTGACTTTTCCGTGGAAAATATGGAGTTTTATACCCGCGAGGCCTCCTGCGGCCGCTGCCCCAATAACTGCGAGATTGTCTGCGTGTACCGGGGCGGCGAGCTGATCGACGCCTGGGGGAACCGCTGCGAGCGGGGCGCTGTTACGGTGAAAGGAAACAGATCATGACAGCGATTGCGGATGTAATTCATAAAAAATATTGATTTAGCAATGATATTGTATTATATTAGCATAAAGGAGGTGTGCATATGTCAAGTACGATTCAAATCAGGGTAGATGATGATTTAAAGAGAAAGTCGGACAGGCTTTTTAAGGATTTAGGAACAGATACAACCTCAGCGATCAGAATCTTTCTGACGCAGGCTGTCGCGAATAATGGGTTTCCTTTTGAAATTAAGAGAAATCCGGTGGATATGAGCTCATTTGCAGCTATGTCAGAGGATGAAATGCTGGAAAAACTCAGTATAGCCAGGGAGCATAGTGCGCAGGGAAAGCAGAAAGAAGTACAAACTGTCATTTCGGATATGAGGTCAAAGTATGGATTATAATGTAATTTTATGCTGTTTCGTGTGGAAGAGAACGCTGTGATTGTAGATGCTCTTTTTCATGAACTGCAGGATTACGAGAGCAAAATGATATAAATACTTTTGACGGATCAAACGGTGGGAGAAATGCATGAGCACTGTGAAATTACTCTTCGGAACCGGCAATCAGGCAAAATTGTCCGCCATGAGGAGCCGTCTGGAAAAGCTGGGAATAGAACTGATCGGCTTAAATGATTTAAAAGAAGAGGGAAAGAGCATCCCCGAGGCGGCCGAGACCGGACGGACGCCGCTGGAAAACGCCAGATGTAAGGCGCTGGCCTATTATGAAGCGTTTCAGATGCCGGTTTTTTCCTGCGATTCGGGATTATACTTTGATCAGGTCCCGGAGGAGGTGCAGCCGGGAGTCCATGTGCGCACTGTCAACGGCAGATATCTGTCAGATGAAGAGATGCGGGAATATTACGGGGGA
>JAJQCU010000090.1 GCA_021202575.1 Lachnospiraceae bacterium | reverse complement strand
GAATTTTGCACAGCCGCCGTCCAATCCACGCCGTCTCCCGCTCTGTTAAGCTGTGGCACCCGTCCAGCCTTTCCCGCAAAGTTTCCCCGTCATAGAATGGCATGGTATACCAGGGCATGACGCTGACCGTCTCGTGATAAAGCATGCCTCCAGCCATCCTGTCATCTGGTGCGCTTCCGTCCATTCCGAAACAAGATCCGACACTGACTGTCTCATAACAGAACACGCCTCCATCCATCCCGCAACCAGGGAGGTCTTCCGCTGTTCCGTAATGATACAGAAAAGGAATTCCCTCCCCTCTCAGCTGCCTCAGGAAATGAATTTCCCGCCGCAGGGCCCAGGCGGATTTTTCGTCTGCCGCCATCTTTAGCACCAGCTTCCACGATACGCCCTCGCCGCACAAAAGCCAGGCTTCAGACATGGTTCCCTGGTGAAGCCGCTGCCCTGGATGCCACCTTCCCGGAAGCCTCCCTATTATTTTTTTCAGGGAATTACCCGCCTCATATTCTCTCCTCATCAGCATTTCTTCCTTTTTCCGGCCGTCATTGCCGGCGCGGACCTCATCCTTCATCTATCTCGTCTCCCAGAGCATAAAATAGGCGTAATTCAGGCTGTCCTCCATGACACAGTCCATAATATTCTTCTGCCAGATATTTCCCAGAAGGGCCGGCGTGGATTTCCCGGAATAATCTTCGGCGGGATTTTCCTTTTTCAGGGTTCTCTGCATATCTTCCAGCTCCTCCGTTAAGGGAATAGGCTCTGCCTTCCCCTCCCTGTGGACACAGGCTCCCAGAGACGGACCGATCTGATATTCTCCCTCCAGCGCCTGCTCCCCGGCCCGGTACAGCCTTTTGTCATAATACAGGTACAGCCTGCATTTCAGGCCGGAGCTGATACGAAGCAGCTCTCTGTTAATCCGTGACTCCGGACCCGGAATGACCGCCCCCAGCTCCTCTGTCAACCACAGCCTCAGCATGTCCAGAAATTGCCGCGCCTTCACCCTCTCCGGCCAGACAGCCCATACCATCACGTCCTGCTCCTGTATTTGCCCGGCCAGGCTCACCATATGGGAACCGGCGTCCACGCTCTCCTTATCTATGTAACCCTCGGTATGATACATTTCATCTCCTTCCAATACTGCTTCACAGGCTCATCGAAAAATACAATCGATCTCTTACGTGCGCACCCATAGGGCGTACCTTGTGTAAGCACGACGAGCTTTCTTGTATTTTCCGATGTCCGTGAATAGTAACAATTTAAAACACACTCAGAAAATTTTTCAGCCAGGCCGGATGCACCGCGCTTTCCAGGTACAGGCCCGCCAGAAAAAGCGCGGCGGCGGCCAGTGCGAAGCCCGGTCTTTCCCGGATGGCCCGGCGCTTTTCATACACGTCCGCGTCCCCGGCGGTCTGGCAGAACATAAGGCCGCACAGAATCGCCCCCAGATAAAAAAAGATATAGGGAATGTATAAAAACACCCAGAGCAAAACCCCCTTCAAATGATACTGCTCCACGCAGGCCTGAAGCCAGATGCCCGCCTCCATCCCCATCAGGAAGCCGCCCAGCTTCAGCCCCAGGCTCCCCACGCCGTACCACCACAGCAGCACAAAAGCCCCAAAGACAAAAGCTCTTCTGGGCAGCAGATAAAAGAAATAGGCTTTCCCTTCAATCAGGCTGTCCCTCACCAGATACAGGCTGTCCACGTCCAGCAGAGAAATATCCTGCAAAAGCTTTTGTCTGCACAGGATTACCAGCATGCAGCCGATTCCGAAGCCCGCTCCCATAATCGCGCTGAAACGCCTTCCCTGCACTGAGGCGCGGCCAAACCGCCCGCCGCCGGAGTGTTGTATAACCTTCATATCCGGCCACCATCCTTTCCCGAACATTTTATGCGGCAAAAGAAAGGAATAGACCCCGCCCGGAGAGCTTTTCTGACAGAACGCACAGGCGGCAATTTCTCCACATCCTTCTGACGTGCGCACAGACGGCACTTTTTCCACAGCCTTCTGGCGTGTTCACATGCGGCACTTCCCCCACAGCCTTCTGACGTGTTCACATGCGGCACTTCCCCCACAAGCATTTTGTCGGCCTCAGAAGCAATTCGATAACGTTACCGTCCTCTCAGAAGCGGTCCGGTAACGCAAAAAGAGGACTCCCGCCTTTCGGGAATCCTCTTTTGTAGTGTGCTCTCAAAGTTGCTGTGAACAGTAACCTTTTAAAATTTAATTTCTGAATTTTTGGCTTCCTTATGCGCCAGGCCCCTGGTCTGCAGGCCTTGCTTTATGCGGGATATCAAGCGGAATCCTACAGCCCCGCCTGAGCCATCACTTCCGCGGCGAAATCATCCTTCTTCTTCTCAATGCCCTCGCCGGTCTCAAAGCGGACAAAGCGCTTCACGGAAAGCTTCGCGCCGTTGGCCTTGGCAACCTGGGCCAGATACTGGGAAACGGTCTGCTTGCCGTCCTCCGCCTTCACATAAACCTGATCCAGCAGGCAGATCTCCTTGAATTCCTTATTCAGTCGGCCGTTGATGGTGCCGTTGATCACCTTCTCCGGCTTGCCGGCAAACGCGGGATCGTTGGCAATCTGCTCCTTTAAAATCTCAATCTCGTGCTGTCTGTACTCCTCGGAAATCTCGGAGGCGGATACATACTTGGGGCGAAGAGCGGCGATCTGCATGGCGATATTATTGAACGCCTCTCTCACTGCGTCGTTGACAACGTCCGCGGCCGCATCCACGATGACGCCAATCCGGCCGCCGCCGTGCACATAGGTTGCCACAAAGCCTTCCTCAGCCACTACCTTCTCAAAACGGCGGATGGTCAGGTTCTCACCGATCACAGCCACCTTCTCCACCAGAGCGTCCTTCACTGTCACCTCCGGCTTCTCCATCCAGGGCTCCGCCAGAAACGCGTCCAGATCTTTGGAATCACTCTTCACCGCCTGGGTCGCCACGCTCTTCACATAGGCCTGAAAATCCGCGTTCTTTGCCACGAAATCCGTCTCAGAGTTGACCTCCACCACCGCGGCGGTCTGATCATCCGCCTTAACGATGGCGCACAGGCCCTCCGCCGCTATGCGGCTGGCCTTCTTCTCCGCCTTTGCCTGTCCGTTCTTTCTCAGAAAATCCACAGCGGCCTCCATGTCACCGCCGCACTCGGTCAAAGCCTTCTTGCAGTCCATCATGCCCGCGCCGGTCATCTCGCGCAGTTCCTTTACCATTGCTGCTGTAATAGCCATATTCTCAGTCTCCTTATTCCTCTATTCCTCTGCGGCCGCCACTTCCTCGATATCGGAAGCCTCGCCCTGAGCCGCTGCCATGGACTCCTCCACATCGGCGGTCTCGCCCTGATTTGCCTCAATGACAGCGTCCGCCATCTTGGAAACAATCAGCTTAACCGCACGGATCGCGTCGTCATTGCCGGGGATGATATAATCCAGCTCCTCGGGATCACAGTTGGTATCGCCGATGCCAAACAGGGTGATGCCCAGCTTGTGGGCTTCCTGTACGCAGATGCGCTCCTTCTTGGGGTCAACCACAAAGATCGCGTCCGGGACTCTGTCCATATCCTTGATGCCGCCCAGATTCTTCTCCAGCTTCTCCCATTCCTTTCTCAGAGCCACAACCTCTTTCTTGGGAAGGACGTCAAAGGTGCCGTCCACGGCCATATTCTCAATCTCTCTGAGTCTGGCGACACGGCTTCTGATGGTCCTGAAATTGGTCAGTGTGCCGCCCAGCCATCTCTGGTTCACATAATACATGCCGCAGCGCTCCGCCTCGGTCTTGACCGCGTCCTGGGCCTGCTTCTTGGTACCCACAAACAGGATGGTGCCGCCGTTGGATACAATATCCACCACGGCCTTGTAGGCCTCGTCCACCTTCACCACCGACTTCTGCAGGTCGATGATGTGGATGCCGTTTCTCTCGGTGAAGATATAGGGAGCCATCTTGGGGTTCCATCTTCTGGTCTGGTGGCCGAAGTGTACGCCGGCCTCCAAAAGCTGCTTCATTGAAATAACGCTCATAATTTCCTCCATTCGGTTTTTCTTTCGCCTGCTGTTTCGGCCCCGCGCGTTATTGCGGGGTTATCTCGGCTGACACTCCTTCCAGTTCGTCAGACACTCAAGGCAGAGCCTGAACAGATCATCTCACGCTGAATTTTTCCGGAGACCGGCAGCCAATCGGCAGACGTGTTTTTTAGTCAACATTTAATTTTTAACACAAAAACACCCTATTGGCAATAGGGTGTTTCGATATTTTTTGTTTTTTTGTTACTATTCACAGCCAACTTGGGAGATATAAACAGGCTCGTCAAGCGTAGTTTGCTTGTAAGGGACTGTTTATATCTCCCAAGGTGACTGTGAAGCAGTCACTTTCC
>JAJQCU010000327.1 GCA_021202575.1 Lachnospiraceae bacterium | reverse complement strand
CTGCTCCCAGCTTGGCATGTTCGGTTCGGAGAGCATGGTCAGCATGGGAATCGGCGTGGAGATGCTGGGCCGGTTTAACAACCTTACCATTGTCGGCCTCTTTGATATTGAGGCGCTGGGAACCGTCGGCTCGGAAGCCGTGGACTACGCGTTCGCGCCGAAGCTTGTGGCGCTGGCGGCGATCGCGGTGGCCTGCTACGCGGTGGGCATGATCCGCTTCCAGAAAAAGGATTTGCCGCTGTAAGAGAAAGCGGTTTTCAGGAAATAATTCCGCCTGTGCGGCTGCGCGGGCGGAATTATTTTTTTCTGTGTTGTATTATTTGCGCGAATTATTTACAATAAAGAAAAAAGATTTCACGAAATACGTATACAGAGAAAAGAGGATGGTGGGCATGTATCAGCTGGCGATAGCGGAGGATGAACAGGAATGTATCGATGAGATTGTCGGATACATTCATAAATATGAGGAGGAAAACAGCTGTGGATTTCAGATTTCTGTTTTTCATGACGGGAGTGAGCTGGTGAAAAATTATGAGCCCCGCTATGATGTGATTCTCATGGATATCGAAATGCCGAATATGTCCGGAATGGAGGCCGCACGCAAAATCCGTGAGACGGATGAAAATGTTGTGATTGTCTTTATCACGAATATGGCAAAGTACGCCATTGAGGGTTATTCGGTGGGCGCGCTGGATTTCATGGTGAAGCCGGTTACCTATTATGCCTTTCAGATGCGGTTGAAGAGAGCCGTCTCGCGGGCGGAGAAACAGCGCAACTCAGAAATTATTCTCCCGCTGCGCGACAGGATGGTGAGAATCGGGATTCGACAGATTTATTACGTGGAGATTCAGAACAGGCTGCTGCATTATTACACAGACGATGGAGAGTACATCCTGAGCGGAACCATGCGGGAGGCCCAGGCGCAGCTTGCGCCCTTTCATTTCGCCAAATGCAATCACTGGTACATGGTGAACCTGATGCATGTGCAGGAGGTGCGTAAGGATGTGGTGATCGTGGGCGGGCATAAGCTGGAGATCAGCCGGCGGGCGCGCGCGGATTTCATGAAAGCGCTGACCGATTATATGGGAGGTGCCTTCTGATGAGTGAATTTCTGGTGAGGTGGTGTCCGGCTCTGGCGGTCAGTGCGACGGAAATCTTCTGTGCGCTCGCGTTTGTGTGGGAGGTGCGCCGCGGATATATGGCCGTGCGCATTCCGCTGGGGGCTGTCCTTGTGTTTCTGGCCAATATCGCGCTCATGCTGACGGAGATTACCGGTTTTCCGGCTTATGCGGGCGCCCTGGTGTTTCGTTATACCGTGGTCTTGCTGCTGGTGCTTCTCCTGGCGGACGCGGGGGCGTTTGAAACGGTATATCTTTCCATATGGTCGTTTTGCCTGAGTCAGTTTCTGCCGCGGATGTGGGTCGTCCTGTATACCGCCGCGATGAACACGGAGGAGGTTGGCTGGATGGCCTGGCTTCTCTGTC
This sequence comes from Lachnospiraceae bacterium, assembly GCA_021202575.1. Taxonomy (GTDB): domain Bacteria; phylum Bacillota; class Clostridia; order Lachnospirales; family Lachnospiraceae; genus RGIG6307. The sequence goes on along the minus strand of JAJQCU010000327.1, from coordinate 2,900 downwards.
TTTTGTGCGCCGCGTTTTTTCTGTTCCCGGTTTACCGCCTGGTGGTACGCCCCATGTCCCGGAACGGCGTGCTGCATGTGGGACCGAGGCAGACGGGATCCGCCGTGGTCATTCTGCTGCTCTTTGGGAATCTGTATCTGAATGAAATCGCCGGAAACAGCGTGCTGCCCGGCGACAGCGGAAATATGCTGCTGCTCTGTGAATTTTACTGCCTGACGCTTCTGTATCTGCAGAATATTCTGTTTCAGAAAAGCGCCATGCGCCAGGAGCTGGCCATGATCAACCGGCTCTGGTACCAGCGGAAGGAACAGTATGAGCTCAACCAGGAGAATATTTCCCTGATCAATCAGAAATGCCATGATCTGAAGTATCAGGTCAGGGCCCTGCGGGATATTCAGGGAGGAGCGGAGCGGGAGAGGTATCTCGACGAGATAGACGGCGCTATTCAGATTTATGAGTCCAATTTCGAGACAGGAAGTCAGGTGCTGGATACGATTCTGACAGAGAACAGTCTGCGCTGCCGCAAGGAAAATATTCAGATTCACTGTGTGGCTGACGGAGAGGAAATGGAATTTATGAACGCGGTCGATCTGTATACGATTCTCGGCAACGCGGTGGACAATGCGGTGGAGGCGGTGCGGAAATTTTCCGATCCGGCCAAAAGGCAGATTGACCTGCTGATTCACCGTCAGCAGAGCTTTCTCGTGATGAATATCAGCAATCCCTGCGAGGAGGAGCTGCATTACAAGGATAATCTGCCGGTTACGACCAAGGAAAATAACGGCTATCATGGCTTTGGCCTTAAGAGCATCCGCCATACAGTCAGCCGGTACGGTGGATTTATGACGGCGGGAACACAGCAGGGGTGCTTTGAATTAATAATTCTGATTCAGCTGCCGAAAGAAAATATCGACAGATGATGTAGTGAGAGATGATATCAACTGAAACAGGAACGGAGAATCCGCATGGCAGTGCTCGTGCGGATTTTTTTGTGGGAAATAGATAAGGAACTGTCGGAAAAGGGAAGAAAATTGTGAAAAATGCGCGCCACTTAGGAGAAAATTATGACCACTTTTGTAAATAGTGTTGAAAGCAAAACGGTTTACCTTCATACTGAAAAGAAAATTTCCATAAAATAACGGGGAAATTTTCGTGAAATAAAAAAGCGGGAGAGCAGATTTGCCGGGTAAAAAGCGGGCTTTGAGAAAGCGGGGCAGTGAATTTGCATTATGAGAAGAATCATCAATATCAATCGGGACTGGCAGTTCACAGGTCCCAGTGGAGAAACAGAGACGGTTGACCTGCCGCATACCTGGAACGCGGTTGACGGACAGGACGGAGGAAACGATTACGCCCGGGGAGAGTTCGTTTACCGGCATTTTTTTGATTCTCCTCAGTTTGACTTACAAAAGGAGCTGGTTTACCTTCAGTTTCGCGGCGTTAACGCAAGCTGTACGGTGACGGTAAACGGTGTGGAGGTCTGCTCTCATGACGGGGGTTATTCCACCTTTCGCCGAGAAATCACCTCCCTGCTGCGGGGACGAAACGAGCTGATGGTTTCCGTGGACAATGGGCAAAATGACCGGGTTTACCCGCAGAAGGCTGATTTCACTTTTTACGGCGGGATCTACCGGGATGTGGAACTGCTGATTGTAAATAAGGCGCACTTTGATCTGGACTACTACGGTTCTCCCGGCTTTCAGGTGACGCCCGCTGTGGAGGGCGAAAACGGAAGAATCAGGGCGGTCAGCTATCCTGTCGGAAATTATGACAGGGTAAGGGTATCTGTTCTGGACGCTGAGGGCAGGGAGGCGGCTTTGGGAGAGGGAACGGATGTGTCGCTGGTGATTCCGGCTGTGCATTTGTGGGATGGAGTCAGGGATCCGTATCTGTATACCGCCGTTTTCACGCTGTTTCAGGGAGAGGGAGAGGTGGATCGGGTATCTGCCCGTTTTGGCGTGCGCACTTTTCAGGCGGACGCGAAGGAAGGCTTCTTCTTAAACGGGAGGCTGTACCCTCTGCGCGGCGTCAGCCGCCACCAGGATCGGAAAGGGCTGGGCAATGCCATATCAAAAGAAATGCATAAGGAGGATATGGACCTGATCTGTGAGATGGGCTGCAATACTATCCGCCTGGCGCATTATCAGCATGACCAGTATTTTTATGATCTCTGCGATGAGAGGGGCATGGTCGTCTGGGCTGAGATTCCCTACATCAGCGAGCATATGCCGAACGGGCGGGCCAACACCTTAAGCCAGATGAAGGAGCTCATTGTACAGAATCATCACCACGCCACTATCGTCTGCTGGGGGATTTCCAACGAGATTAACCTAAGCACGAAGAAAAAGGCGGACATGCTGGAAAACCACCGGCTGCTCAACCATCTGTGCCATGAGATGGATCCCGCCCGCTTCACCACGCTGGCCTGCTATGCCATGTGCGGCCCCTTCAACAAAGTGGCGCACATTACGGACGCTGTCAGCTGGAATCTGTATCTGGGCTGGTATGTTCCGGGACTGTTTTTAAATGACCTCTGGGCGGATTTTTTCCATGCGGTTTTCCCGAAAAGGCCGCTGGGCTTTTCCGAGTACGGGGCGGAGGGCATGCCAAATCTCCATTCCTCCCACCCGCGCCGGGGCGACCATACGGAGGAATATCAGGCCCGGTATCATGAATATATGCTGAAATTTATTGACAAACGTCCCTGGATGTGGGCGACGCATGTCTGGAATATGTTTGATTTTGCCGCCGACGCCCGTGACCAGGGAGGCGAGCCGGGCATGAACCATAAGGGGCTGGTGACCTTTGACCGGAAAACAAAAAAGGACAGCTTTTATCTGTATAAGGCCTGGTGGAGTGAGGAGCCGTTCGTCCACCTGTGCTCCAAAAGATATGTGGAC
>JAJQCU010000305.1:1221-4396 GCA_021202575.1 Lachnospiraceae bacterium | reverse complement strand
GACTGAAACTGTTTCGCGATTTCTGTGCGATGGAGATGAGACCGTTATCAATCGTGGAAGCCCTTGCTGAACACGATTGATATGCCCACGGGCTCATCGGAATGCCACGCACAGCATGAGCGAAACAGTTTCAGTCCTTTCACGCGACCCTTTTGCAGGATCACCCGGCAAACACCTCCCGCGCCAGCTCATCCACCTCCTTCCTCCCAAACAGCACCCTCTCCTCATTCACCACAATGCATGGCACACTCCTGATCTGGTACCTCTCCCGGAGCGCCGGAAACAGCGACAGGTCAAACACATCCACCCGCACCCTTCTCTTTTTCTTCCTCTCCATAGCCAACAGCGCCGCCGACTGCACCGTCCGGGGGCACATGGTACAGGTCAGCGACACAAAAATCCGCACGCTGACATCCTCCCCGGCCTCCCGAAGCAGCCGCCCCGCTTCCTCAGGCAGCTCCCTGCCCGGTCCGCCCAGCTGACAGACAGCCAGCAAAAAGGAGGTAAACTCCTCCCCCGTGGGAATCCCGTGAAAGCAAAACCCGCTGTCATTGCCCTCGTGATCACAGAGCCGGATCGCGGGCCAGAGCTCCTCCGGGATTTCTCTGGTCCCGGCGTACTCCAAAGTCAGCTTTTGCGACAACCCGGCCAGTTCATTCAGAAATGAAAATAATTCCCGCTGCTCCTCATCCCGCTTGGCCCAGACCTTCATGACCACCGGCCGCTCCATTTTGTCCAGGAGCCCGCTCACCTGATTTTTCAGTTCCCGGTCAAATAATTCATCGGAATCCGGCAGCTTTTGTTTTTGTTCATTTTCACCGCCGGCCAGCTGAACAAACTCCGGCAGACGCAGGCTGTGGTGCAGCTTTTCCACATACAATTCCAGACTGGTGGCCGCCACCGCCCCATCGGATACCGCTGTCACCACCTGGCGCAGTCCCTTGACGCACACGTCCCCAGCGCCGTAAACGCCGGGCACATTGGTGGCCTGGTTTTTGTCCGTCACCAGATACCCCTGCCGATCTCTCTCAATTTCCGAGGGCAGCCAGTCCGAGGCGGGCACATAACCGGCGAAGACAAAGACGCCGATCCCTTCTTTTTCAGGCTCGCTCTCCCAGGTTTTTCCCGTCTGATTGTCCACAAAGGAAGCCTTCGTAACAAAGCTCTCCCCCTCCACCCCGGTGATCTCCGTGTGAAAATGAATCTCCACCTTCGCATGCTCCTTCGCCTTGTCCCCAAGGGTTCTGGCGCAGGTAAACTCCTCCTCCCTGACGATCATGACCACTCTTCTGGCGTAGCGGGTGAGAAATAAGCCCTCCTCCACCGCCGCGTAGCCGCCGCCCACCACGTAGACCATTCTGTCCGTAAAAAATTCCCCGTCGCAGGTGGCGCAGTAGGCCACGCCCCTGCCCTGAAATTCCGCCTCCCCCTGAAAATTTAATTTCCGGGGATTAGCTCCCAGAGCCAGGATGATTCCCAGAGTTTCATAGGTGTTGCTTTGAGTCTTTACCTGCTTGATCTGCGTGTTGCACTGAAGATCCAGCACCTCCTCCCCGGCAAATTCCGCGCCAAAGCTTCTGGCCTGCCGGGCCATGGCGGTGGTCAGCGCTTTTCCGTTGGTGCTCTCAATGCCGGGATAATTTACAATGTTGTCCGTGATCCTGATCTGGCCGCCCACATCTCCCTTTTCCAGCACCAACACCCGATATTTGGCCCGGGCCATATAAATGGCGGCGGAGAGTCCGGCGGGGCCTCCGCCTACAATGATGACGTCGTACATATTTTTTTCTTCCATTACAGCATTCCCACCAGATTCAGGCTGGGTTTCAGAGTCTTATCCCCGGGCTGCCATCTGGCCGGGCAGACCTGGTCGCCGTGTTCTGCCACAAACTGGCTGGCCTTCACCCGGCGCAGCAGCTCCACCGCGTTTCTGCCTACATTTCCCGCGATCACCTCGTAAGCCACAATGACGCCGTCCGGGTTCACGATAAAGGTTCCCCTCTCGGCCGCGCCCTCCTCCTCAATCATCACGTTGAAATCTCTTGTCAGCATGCCCGTGGGGTCCGCCAGCATGGGAAACTGCAGCTTTTTGATGGTATCCGACACATCATGCCAGGCCTTGTGGACAAAGTGGCTGTCGCAGGAAACACTGTAAATCTCGCAGCCGATCTTTTGAAATTCCCCGTAATGCTCCGCCAGGTCCTCCAGCTCCGTAGGGCAGACAAAGGTAAAATCCGCCGGATAAAAGAAAAACACGCTCCATTTTCCCAGAATATCCTTCCTTGAAACAGTTTTGAAAGCATCCTGATGGTAGGCCTGCACCTTAAACTCGCCCCCCGGCTTCTTAATCAGCGACATAAAAAATCCTCCCTTTTCGCAATAAAAAATATCAGTTGCAGTGTTCCCGCAGCTGATATTTTTTATCCCTGAAAATAAGAATCATTTATGTTGATTTCTGTATCATCGCAATGTAATATCCTCCACATTTACTCCCAGAGAGGATAATTTTGCGACAGTAACTCTGATCAGGTAATCCAGCATTTCATTCTCATAGTCGCCATTCGCTCTCTTGATTTGCTGTAAATCAGTGTATCTGTCAATTGTAATCGCAATCAGCTCTTTTTCAGTCATCTTTATCGCTCCTTTCTGTTTTGTAATGTTAATTTATAGTATTATTATATATCCAGCCATTTTAAATGTAAAGTCTTTTCTCCATAAAGAGAACACTTAAATAACCCAGTCCCCGCTCTCGTCCTGCCGCAGTCCGTCCAGCTTCTCCTTCTCCTGATGATTGCCGTAGCGGTAAATCAGCTCCGGGCTGGCGATGCTGACGCTGGTGTCCGGCGGAACGGATTTGGTGATAAAGGTGTTGCCGCCGATGACCGTATTGCGGCCGATGACGGTCTCGCCGCCCAGAATGGAGGCGTTGGAGTAGATGGTCACGTTGTCCTCAATGGTGGGATGGCGCTTCCTGTTTTTCAGCTTCTGGCCGCCTCTGGTGGAGAGCGCGCCGATGGTCACACCCTGATAGACCTTCACATTGTCGCCGATGATGGTGGTCTCGCCGATCACGATGCCGGTGCCGTGGTCCATGAAAAAGCTTCTGCCGATGGTAGCGCCGGGATGAATATCAATTCCGGTGGCACTGTGGGCGATCTCCGTCATCATCCGGGGG
>JAJQCU010000305.1:0-1211 GCA_021202575.1 Lachnospiraceae bacterium | reverse complement strand
TCATAGGCCGCCTGGGCGTCCAGCTCTAAAGATTCCCTGAGCTTCGGAATCCGGGATAGGAAGGCGATGCAGATATCGTAAGCCCTCTCCTCAGCCTCTTCCCCGGCATTCTCATCCTCTTTTCCATCAGAGGAGCCCTGCAGCACCAGCATGATCTGCTTGCTCAGATTGAAAAGAATATCCTCCAGAAGCATGCTCAGATTATTCTTGGCAGTGTAAATCCGATAATGCTGGTTGCGGTAATAGCCGTGGAAAATGATCTGCTGAAGATTGGATAAAATCTCAGTGATGACCATCTTGTCAGGCTGACTGAAAATTTTGTCGGTGTCGATGCGCCTTTTCAACTCGTAATCCCCGAGGATGTCATCTACCAGTGATATGATCTCATCGTTTAACATATTTTTCATGGGATATTCCTTATGTTCAAAATATCATTTATATTACTGTTATATTCCCGTTTTTGTGCCATGGGACGAAACAGATATTTCATCTTATTGCAAATGATCTGCTGTCATGCCAGACAGCTGTCAATAGCAAATATTCTCTAATCGAGATACTTCTCATACTCCGGATTCATGGCGTCCAGTGCCGTGATGCCCACAATCCCGCCGCCGGTGTGGGCGCCGATGGCACATCCCACCTGGCTTGTCAAAATACCCTTCGCATGATAACGCTCCTTTAAGGTCTCGCCCACCTGACGGGCCAGGTCCGGGTCGCTTCCGCTAACCACGCCGATGATCTGCCTATCCAGATCCCGGCACTTTTCACCGATCATATCCTCCACGCGCCGGACCGCCTTCTTCCAGCCGCGGACATTCTCCGACCCCTTCAGGGCGCCCTCCTCGTCCACAACCAGAATGGGCTTGATGTCCAAAAGTCCGCCCGCCGCCGCGCTGATAGCGCCGACTCTGCCGCCCTTATACAGGTAATGAAGGGTCTGCACCGTAAACTGAATCGTCATATGTTCACAGAAATACTGCGCCGCCTCGATGATCAGCTCCTTCGGCGCGCCGTTTTTCTGCATCTGCAGCAGATAATAGGTCACCAGGCCAAAACCGATGGAGGCGCATTTGGAATCGATGATGGTAATCTGAAAGTCCGGAAATTCCTCCAGCAGATCAGCCTTCGCCAGATTAGCCGCCTGGAAGGTCCCCGCGATGCCGGTGGAAAAGCAGATATACAGCACCTCGTCTCCCGCCTCGGCATAGGGC
>JAJQCU010000025.1 GCA_021202575.1 Lachnospiraceae bacterium | reverse complement strand
GTAGGCACGGTGACACAGACCCGGCCGGGCATATCCTTGTCATAGTTTAAGGCGCCCTGCCCCACCACCCCGCCAAAGATCCGGTTGTCGCCGGTGTCAGTTTTCATCATCTGCTTTTCCGTCATATCATCGATGATATCAAAGAGTGCCATATGTTCTCCTTTGTCGGACTACTCCATGCTTGCCGCTTTCCCCACCACCCGGGTAATATAGCCCCGGTCGCTGTCCATGATATGCCTGACGGTCACCAGGTAAAAGGTGTTGGATACCGCCGTCCCCAGGCTCCTGATTTTCACAAAACGGCCCGGTACAAGCTCCGGCATGCCGATAAATTCCGCCTCCAGCGTCCCCAGCCGATAGGAAATATCCTCCGCCAGATATCCGGCCCGGTATCCCGCCTCGCTGACCGAGGAAACCGTGGGGTCGATATAGACCTTCTCCGAGCTTCCCAGAAGGGCCTTCGCCCGGCTGCCCTGGGAAATTTTATTCTGCAGCTTTTCTTTTGAAGAGATGGCCTCGGATTTGCCCACGTCCATGCCCCGGACCTCCACCGTCTCCACCAGCCCGGTAAAATCGTAACCGATATCAAAGGAGCGCAGCCCGTTGCCCGGTCCTAACTCCATCAGCACCTCGGTATTGTTTTTGGCCTTCCTGAAATATACCGTGCCTCCCAGGGAAAAGAACTCATAATTGAATTTTTTGGCGGCTTTCACCACAAACTCATAGTCGCTCTCGCAGACCATCTCTATGGTTTTGTCAGGGCTGGAGGAATTCTTATCCGGCGTATCCGTGATATCAATACTGGTGATGACGTCGTCGCTCTTTAACCTGGAGTAGGCGGTCTTTTCCAGGATTTCCTTCACCACCCCGGAAAAATTTGTGGCTGTCAGCTGCTTAGAGTAGCTGCCGTTCATCATAATGCCCTTCACATCCATGGCCGTCACCTCGATGCCCGGTACCCCTTCTATGGGAAAGATGAAGTGAACCCCGCTGATGAAGCCTCGGAATACTTCTCTGGCCGAACCTCCGTATCCCAGGCTGATGATCACACTGGAACCCAGGTAAATATATTCCTTCACATTTTCGAACAGGAACTCACTTTTGATCCAGTCATAGGAGTTGTATATCCAGAAGGTGGCGATGGAGGCCTCAAAGCCGCTGGTCATCTCCACCTCGATATCCGACCCCGCAAGCCCGGTCGTATTATCCTTCAGATCCTTGCCGTTGATTTTGATCACGGCCACAGGATAGGTGAAATTCTCATATTTTGTTTTCAGGTCAGAATAGGTAAATGTCGCCATGCCCCGCCTCTGTATGTGCCGGAAGAAAAGGGAACGTCAAAAGGCCGTTTCCTACAGTTTAAAGTTCAACAGGCTGGTGGTCTTCTGGGACTCGGTCACAAGGCTGCTGCTCCCGCCTCCGAAGGCCTTCTGATAGTACTTCGCCAAGATGACCATATTCCCCCTCGCCACTTCATCATCCACGCAGACCAGATACAGGGTAACCTCTGCCCGGGTGGGATATCCCAGGGTATTGAACATGGTATATCTGGCGTTCATCCGCTCCAGAATCCCCTCATATCTCATTTTGCCCCAGCAGAAGGCAATCTGGCGGGTCGCCTCATTGTGAAGCGCCGCCGTGAAAGCCTCCACTTCCGGCTGGACAGAGTAGTTGGATTTGCCCGCGAGGCTCAGCGCGGCTTTGGCCGCGTTTGTGGCGATGGCGGTGACGGACGTATTGAGCTTGTCAGCCATAAAGGCGTCCGCCGGGTCTGTCTTATCAAAGAGCAGCTTCACATCCATGCCAATGCGCAGAACCCCATCCGCCATACCTACCTCGCCGTTATTGTCGGTATAATTGGTCTTGGTGACCCGCCCTCCTCCAAAGCCGCTCAAATGCAGGCTGGAGGGATTAAATTTGACCACAAAGGTCTTTTTGGTGCCAAGGCCAAGCCCCGCCGCGGAGGCCGCCGCGGCGACCGTCGAGGAAGCGGCGTCCAGCCCCTTGCTGACCACGCTCTGGAGGGAAGAGCCCCCGCCGGCGGGCACCGAGGCCTGAACCGAAACGGAGCTTTTGCGCCGGTCTGTAATTTCTATATAAGCTTTTGCCACGTTGCCGGACATGCCGGCCAGGGTGGACGTCAGCAGGCTGCTAACTGTACTCAATGCGGCCTCCTTTCGAAACGCGTGATTCGCGGCTGCGGGTTCAAATGGTTACAGGTTCAGATTCAGGAAGTTATTGTTTGTCAGCTTACTGAACAGGCTGGTGGAGGTGGTGGTTTTGGTAAGGCTGGCGTTTCCGAACACTGAGGAGAACATATCGTTCCAGTAAAGCTTATCCCCCGCCGACTCCTTGATCTGGCTGATGGAGATATCAATGGTTCCCCGGATCGGATCCCCGCTCTTGTTAAACATGGTGTAGGTGCTGTCCACACTGGTCAGCTCCCCCCTGAAAAACATCTGTGCCCAGCAGAAAATAATCTGTCTGGTGCTGGTCTGTGTCAGCAGCGCCATGATGCCGTCCATCTGCGGCTGCACCGTATACGCGGAGCCGGTGCCGGTGAGCTTTTTGACGGTGCTGGCAGTGGTGGAAATCACGTTCGACAGCGTCAGGCTCATATTCTCCAGCATGAAGGCGTCAGCCACATTCATGGCGTCAAAAACCAGCTGGCAGGACAGCACGGAGAAGGCATTATCGTAATTCTGGATGGTCTGATTGACGCCCTCCCCTCCCAGATTGCCGCCGGAATACACTTTTCTTTTGCCCGAGCCCTCGGTATTGAGATAAATGGAATTGGGATTATACTGCACCTCCATGGCCTGATATCCGGAGCTGGTCAGAATCCCGCTCTTTTTGATGGAGCTGTAGGTCTGGCTCCCCTGGGTCAGAACGCTGGACGTGATCTGCAGCATATCGAGGCTGCTGCGCAGATTATCGGCGGATGTCTTAGCCGCCGCTTCCGTGTCGCCGGTTTTCAGGCTTCTGACAAACAGCATCGCCTTCGGCACATTTCCGGTCAGCGAACTCAAAGCGTTCTGCACTATCGTGGTGCTCATCCTTCATCTCCTCCTTTTTGTCAGGGCATTGTCTGTCAGGCCAGGCAGCTTCCGGCGGTCAATAGCCGCGGCGTTTTTTCTCATTTTCCAGGCGCCTCTCCAGCCGGGAGTAAATCTGATCCGTGAGGACCCCCATCTATCTTTGGACGCCTCTCTGAATCAGCCTCTCAATGTCCTCTTTTTCATCGTATTGGGTGTTGGTGGTCTGCTGGCGGACGGTGACATTTTCCTCCCTGTTGATTTCCTCCACCCGGTTAGTCACATTGGTGTCTCTCTGCAGCAGACGGTTTTCTGAGAGAAGCTCCATCAGCTCTTCCTCATCGATCTGGTTTTCCAGGGATCTGTGAACCAGAGAGATATTCTGCCTGTCCGTCCATTCCCTGCTGTCCGCCGGAGGCGAAACCGTCTCATATTCCCGCCGCTGCTCGATCACCCGCTCCGTCGCCTGCCGGATTTCTCTCTGGCTTTCGTGAAGCTCGCGGGTGCGGGTTTCATTTTCCCGCTCCGTCTGATGGATGTCATAAATCAGCTCGTTGAAGCTTACGGACTGCTCCATGGCGCCCTGGTCAGCGGACTGTGAGCGGATCTCCTGCATTTCCCGGACCCTCTCATACACTGCCCGGGTCTCCTCCGGAATCAGCTCCTCCATGGCCTGCTGTGCGGCGGTAAGGCGGCTCTCCTCCTGGGGAGCCTTCCTGTAATGCTCCTCAATGACAAGCTGAGGATTCTCCAGCGCCCTCAGGCTTTCCTCCCGCATTTTCTCAGCCGCGGGCTTCTCCTTCGACTTCCGGCTGTTTTCCTCCTGCCGGTGAAGCTGCACAAGCTGCTGGTATCGCTGATAATTTTCCACATTCCTGCGGTTGATTTCCTGCAGCTGCTCCATCAGCAGCTCCTGATCGCCGGGTTCCTGCATTTCCTGCTCTTCCGAAGCAGGCTGTCCGGTGTAATACAGGTTTGTCTCCTCCGCGCTCTGACGGATGTTATAAATATCTCCCTGATTTACCGAAGGCGAAAGCTCCCTCCACTTCGATTCTTCCTGTTCCCGAGCGGATCCGGGCTCCTTCTCATTTTCCTGCAAAGCCTCCTGTGCACGAATATATTCGGTCCTGGCTCTTTCCTCCGCCGGCTCCCCGGGCCGCACGGCCGCTCTCTGCTCCTGAATCTGAATCTGCTGCAGAATGCGGCGGGTGGTCTCCTGAATGGCCTGTACGCCGCCCGGTTCTTTATCCGGTTCAGGGGAAAGCGGCTGCCCATTCTCTCCGGATATGGTTTCCCGGGACGGCTCCGCCTCCCGCTCCTCCCCTTCCCCGTTTCTGTAGGTGAGATGGATATCGGTCTGGCCGGGGCGGATTGGGAA
>JAJQCU010000070.1 GCA_021202575.1 Lachnospiraceae bacterium | reverse complement strand
GTTGAGGAGGATATGGTGTACGTCTGCTGTGTCCCCGCGGTCAGCCGGGAATACCTGACAGGGACGCTCAGTTACGGAGCGGCAGAGTAAACAGCAGCTATTGAATTTAAAAATGAAATATGATATAGTAAACGACATATAAATTTGCCGTTTGCTATATCCCCTCAGGGGTGGAAAATGGCTCATGATGTCCGCTGAAGCTGCGGAATAATTTTGAAAATATGACGGGTGAGTGATTATGAGCGAGGAGAGAACCACATTGCTGGAAGAGGAAAAGGAAGCCGTATCCAGAAACTTTATTGAATTGGAAATTGACAAGGATCTTAAGGAGGGTGTGTATGATACTGTGCACACCCGTTTTCCACCGGAGCCCAACGGCTATCTGCATATCGGACACGCCAAGAGCATCCTGTTAAATTACGGGCTTGCCCAGGAGTATGGCGGCAAATTTAACATGCGCTTCGACGACACCAATCCCACCAAAGAGGACACCGAGTTTGTGGAGTCCATCAAGGCGGACGTGGCCTGGCTGGGCGCGGACTGGGAGGATCGGCTGTTTTTTGCCTCCGATTATTTTGACCAGATGTATGAGGGCGCGGTGAAGCTGATCAGAAAGGGGAAGGCTTATGTGTCCGACCTCTCCGCGGAGCAGATCAGGGAGTACAGGGGGACGCTGACAGAGCCGGGCAGGGAGGATCCTTATTCCGCCAGAAGCATTGAGGAGAATCTGACATTATTTGAGGAGATGAAGGAGGGCAAATATGCCGACGGCGAGAAGGTGCGGCGCGCCCGCATCGACATGGCCAGCCCCAATATGAATATGCGCGACCCGGTGATTTACCGCGTGGCCCATATGAGCCATCACAATACCGGGGACAAGTGGTGCATTTACCCCATGTATGATTTCGCCCACCCGATTGAGGACGCCATCGAGGGAATCACTCACTCCATCTGCACGCTGGAGTTTGAGGATCACCGTCCTCTGTACGACTGGGTGGTCAGAGAGCTGGAATACCCCCATCCGCCCCGCCAGATCGAGTTCGCCAAGCTCTACCTGAAAAATGTGATCACCGGCAAGCGCTATATCAAGAAGCTGGTGCTGGAGGGCATTGTGGACGGCTGGGACGACCCCAGGCTTGTGTCCATCGCGGCGCTGCGCCGCAGGGGCTTCACCCCGGAATCCATCAGAATGTTTGTGGAAATGTGCGGCGTCTCCAAGGCCAATTCTACCGCGGATTATGCCGCTTTAGAATACTGCATCCGCGAGGACTTAAAGCTGAACAGCCCCCGTGTTATGGCGGTTCTTGATCCCATTAAGCTGATCATTGACAATTATCCGGAGGGAGAGATTGAATGGCTGGACGCTCCGAATAATCTGGAAAATGAGGCGCTCGGCTCCCGGAAGGTGCCCTTTGGGAAAGTATTATATATCGACCGGGAGGACTTCATGGAGGAGCCTCCGAGGAAATATTTCCGCCTCTTCCCCGGCAACGAGGTGCGCCTGATGAACGCCTATTTCGTGAAGTGTGTGGATTTTGTGAAGGATGCTGAGGGCAGGGTCACGGAGGTTCACTGCACTTATGACCCCGAGACCAGGTCCGGTTCGGGCTTCAGTGCCCGCAAGGTGAAGGGCACCATCCACTGGGTCTGCGCCGACACCGCTTTAAAGGCCGAAGCCCGTCTCTATGAGAATATCGTGGACGAGGAGAAGGGCGTGTACAACGAGGACGGCAGCCTGAATCTGAACCCCAATTCCCTGACTGTCCGCACCTGCTACGTGGAGCCCTCCGTGAAGGATGCGAAGGCCTTTGACCGCTTCCAGTTTGTCAGACAGGGCTTTTTCTGTGTGGACTATAAGGATACCACGCCTCAGAAGCTGGTGTTCAACCGGATTGTGTCGCTGAAAAGCTCATTTAAGCTGCCGAAGACAACGTAAGAGGGCGAAGCGGGTGAAACCCCGGAGTCCCGGAATGGTACAGACAGCTGTAAAAATACGTAATATTATTTTATGACGGCATGGCCCGTCTGATTGCATTCGTTTGTAGTCAGACGGGCTGTAAAAATCCTGTAAACCCGGTTGCAAAAAGTTCCCAAAAAGGGTATGATAAGCGGTGATGGAAAGCTATCGGGTTATTTACAGTCAGGAGAACCGAATACAGATATACACAGGGGAAATCGTGGAGAAGAGATCCCGCTTTATCGCCAATATCCGCGCGGTGGAAAGCGAGGAGGAGGCCATGGCCTTTGTGGATCAGATGAGGAAGCGCTACTATGACGCCCGACACAACTGCTACGCTTTTGTGGTGGGGCCGCGTGGGGAGCTTGCGCGCTCCAGCGACGATGGGGAGCCCTCCGGGACGGCGGGGCGGCCCATGCTGGAGGTGCTGCAGGGAGCGGAGCTTAAAAACGCGGCGGTGGTGGTGACCCGGTATTTCGGCGGGGTGCTTCTGGGGACGGGAGGCCTGGTGAGGGCCTACACCCAGGCGGTGCAGGAGGCGCTGAAGCTTTGCCCGACAGCCATTATGAAAAGCGGAAAACGAGTGGAGATCGAGACGGACTACAACGGCATCGGGAAGATATTGCACTTGCTGGGCAGGAGAAATCTGGCGCAGGAGAGCGGCGAATACACGGATCGGGTGTGCTTAAGAGTCCTGATCCCGGAGGAGGAAATTTCTGATTTTACGAAGGAAGTGACTGAGGCTACCGCGGGACGCGGCCGGATCAGGGAACTGGAGGAGGTGTTTTATCCGGTTCCGGAATAGGAGGAAGCCATGAATACAATCGATGAACAGCTGGAAATGATAACCACCTTTCTGGAACAGAAACAGTATACCAATCTTCGGCAGGCGCTGACGCAGATGAACGAGGCGGATATCGCCGCCGCTCTCGCCAGACTGGAGGAAGAGGACGTCAAGACGGTGTTCCGCATTCTGCCAAAGGACCTGGCGGCGGATATTTTTTCCTATATGGAAGTAGATCAGCAGCAGATGGTCATCACCTCCCTCTCCGACAGGGACGCCGGACGGCTGATTGACAGGCTGCAGGCGGACGACGCGGCGGACTTCCTTGACGAGATGCCCGCCAATATTGTGAAAAAAATTCTGGCCAACGCGAGCCCTGATACCCGCCGGGATATCAACCAGCTGCTCCAGTATCCGGAAGACAGTGCCGGCAGCATCATGACGGTGGAGTACGTGGAGCTGAAGGAGAATAACACCGTCGCCGGGGCCCTGGACAGGATTCGAAAGATCGGACTGGATTCCGAGACCAGCAACATCTGTTATGTGCTGGATCCGTCCCGGCTTTTGGTGGGAATTGTCACCCTGCGCAAGCTGGTGATCAGCGATCCGAAGGCCTTTATTGAGGACATCATGGATACCCATGTGATCTCCGTGAACACGCTGACCGACCAGGAGGCGGTGGCCAGGCAGTTCCAGAAATACGACCTGATGGCCATGCCGGTGGTGGACAATGAGAGCCGCATGGTGGGTATCGTCACGGTGGACGACATCGTGGACATCCTGCAGGAGGAGACCACGGAGGATATTGAAAAGATGGCGGCCATCGTGCCTACCGACAAGCCCTACATGAAAACGGGCGTTGTGGAAACCTTCTGGAAGCGGATTCCCTGGCTGATGCTTCTGATGGTATCCGCCACCTTTACCTCCAAAATCATGGCGTCCTTTGAGACGGCGCTGGCGGCCTGCGCCAGCTTAAGCTTTTTCATCCCCATGCTCATGGATACCGGCGGAAACGCCGGAGGACAGGCCAGCATCTCCATCATCCGCGCCCTGTCTCTGGACGAGGTGGAGAAGGGAAGTCTGCCAAAGATCGTCTGGAAGGAAATCCGGGTGGCTCTTTTATGCGGCGCCTGTCTGGCGGTGGTGGGCTTTTTCAAGGTGTGGCTGTATGACCGGGTGGGAACCCAGGTGGCCTTTGTGGTGGCGGTGACCATGCTGGTGACAGTGTGCTGCGCCAAGATGGTGGGGTGTCTTTTACCCATGGGAGCCAAAAAGCTGGGCTTTGACCCGGCGGTGATGGCAAGTCCCTTTATCACCACCATTGTGGACGCGATTTCGTTATTGTTATATACTGGCGGACATGTTGTAAGATTAAAGAGCCAGGAGGAGAGGAGATACGGATTTCCCGCTGGTTTTTGTATCATTACATTTTGCAGGGTAAACGGACAGGTCCGTTTTGCGGACATCATTATGCATATAGGGAGGATTAGATATGGGAAGAAGCGGCGGAGGCGGCGGAGGCGGATTTAGCGGCGGAGGCCGCGGAATGGGCGGCCACAGCGGAGGCGGCAGAAGCGGCGGAGGCGGCTTTGGCGGCAGCAGCAGCGGAAGAAGCGGCCTGGGAGGCGGCGGCAGCAGCGGCAGAAGCGGTTTAGGCGGCGGCTATGGCACCGGAGGCAGAAGCGGAATGGGTGGCGG
>JAJQCU010000347.1:4024-4442 GCA_021202575.1 Lachnospiraceae bacterium | reverse complement strand
TATCGTCCCCCACCGGAAGCTTTTTTCCCCTCATTCCTCCTTCAACCCTATCCTTCTCAGCAGTGGAATCAGCATGTATCCCCTGGGAATATTATACAGCGTCTGCTCTGTCAGCCCGCCGGTCACCACCAGCAGCACCAGGTACACAACAACCGCGAACACCACCGACACCGCCAGGCAGACCACGTTGGACGGCAGGAGAAAATAAATCCCATGATACACCACCCAGGCCGCCGCCCCCATCGCCAGGGCCGAAAGCCCCGGCTTCGCGTATACATGTACAAAGTCAATCCGGCAGTCCAGAGCTTTTTTCACATCCAGCTGATTGAGCAGGCTCAGCCGCCCCGCGTAGAAGAAATACGCGATGCGCAGGCTAAAAAATCCACGGGCTGTGGCAAACATCAGTCCAACAACCCGA
>JAJQCU010000347.1:0-3986 GCA_021202575.1 Lachnospiraceae bacterium | reverse complement strand
CCCTGTAGAATTCCGTTGGAAACAGTGGACAGGGCGTAAAAACAGGTGGAAAAGCACATCATCCGCAGCAAAATCACAGCCATCGCCAGATCAGCCTCCGTGGAAAAGCTGAACAACAAAGTCAGAATCGGCTCCGCCAGCACGAACAGCCCTACAGCCGACGGAATGGAGATCAGCATGGTGGTCTGCACCGCCACCTGTACCTGACCGCCGGCCGTTGTCTTTCCATCACGCACATAGGAAGCGGAAATCACGGGGATCAGCGCCGCGCTCATGGCGGAGGCCACCGCGATGGGCACATCGGACAGAAGCACCGCCTTTCCGGAATAGATGCCAAAGACAGAATACGCCTCCTCCTCCGCCATCCCCTTCACGTTGATGGCGATCTCCGTAAACAGCCTGTTATTTAAGGTAATATTGAAATTATAAATAAAAGTGCTGAGAATGATGGGAGTCACCACGAAAAGCAGGCTCTTAAAGATTTCCCCCGCCGGGTCCTCAAAATGGCCGGTATCCCTCTGAATCCTTCTGCTGATGCGCTTCCGGTTCATCAGATAGGCCCAGAGCATGAACAGCAGCGCCGTCACCACGCCCGCGCCGGTGCCGATGGCGCTTCCCATGGCACCGTACTCCGGCTCGGCGTATATTTTCATAAAATAACTGGCCGCCGCGATGCTGACCGCCGCGTTTAAAATCTGTTCAAAAATCTGCGAGATGCTGGTCGGCGCCATATTTTTGTGGGCCTGAAAATATCCCCTCAGCACTCCTAAAAATCCATAGATAAATACGGTAGGCGCGAACACCCGAAGCACCAGGGACGCCCTGCCGTTGACCAGCACGCCTGCCCCGAAAAATAAGACCAGGGCGGCGATCAGGCCGATGGCGCCCACATAAATCAGGGCACAATAAAAAATCCGCTGAGCGTTTTTGTACTGACGCTGCTCCAGCTTCCCGGCCATCAGCTTGGAAATGGCCGAGGGAATGCTGTAGGAGGACAATAAAAGCACGATCGTATACACATTATACGCCGTGGAATAATAGCCGTTGCCCTCATCCGTCAGGATATTTGCCAGCGGAACCCGATAAAGCAAGCCGATCAGGCGGCTGATGATGCCAGCCGCCGCCAGAATACCGGCCTGCTTTACAAATTCTGCGTTATTTGATTGCTTCTGTGTGCCTGTTGTATTTTTTGCCATCTTATCCGATCAGCCAGTCGTACATCTCCTGATATTTTGCCGCGGAAACCTTCCATGAGAAATCAGCCGCCATCGCCCGGTCAACCATTTTATTCCATTCCCGCCTTGTGTCGTAATATACGTGCTCCGCGTAACGGATGGTATTCAGCATCTCGTCCGCGTTATAATTGCGGAAGCTGAAGCCTGTGCCGGTGTGCGCGTTCTCATCATAGGGCTGCACCGTATCCTTCAGGCCGCCGGTCTCACGCACGATGGGCAGAGTGCCGTAGCGGAGCGCCATCAGCTGACTTAAGCCGCAGGGCTCAAACAGGGAGGGCATCAGAAACGCGTCAGCACCCGCGTAGATCTTGTGGGACAGCGGTTCGGAATAGTAAATATTGGCGGAAACCTTCCCGTGATATTTCCAATCGAAATGGCGGAACATATTCTCATACTGCACCTCGCCGGTGCCCAGCACCACCAGTTGAATATTGTCCTGGCAGAGACGATCCATGACATAGGCGATCAGATCCACTCCCTTCTGGTCTGTCAGGCGGGATACGATACCGATCATCATGACGTCCTTGTCCACGTTCATGCCGAGCTCTTCCTGGAGGGCCAGCTTATTCTTCACCTTCTCCTTGCGGAAGTTCTTCGGCGTATAGTTCTGATAGATCAGCGGATTGGTCTCCGGGTTAAAGTCCGTATAGTCAATGCCGTTCACAATGCCCCGCAGGTCATTGCTGCGCGCCTGCAGCAGGCCGTTTAAGCCCTCTCCATAGAAATCGGTCTTGATCTCCTCCGCGTAGGTATTGGAAACCGTGGTCACCGCGTCCGCGTAGACAATGCCGCCCTTTAACAGGTTGGCGTCCTTGTAGGCCTCCAGCTTGTCCGAGGTAAAGAAGGAATCCGGAAGGCCTGTGATGCTCTTCACCTCCGGGATGCTCCACTTCCCCTGGAATTTCAGGTTATGTATGGTCATAACCGTCTTGATATTCCAGAAGAAATCATTGCCCTGGAAGCGCTCCTTCAGATACACCGGAATCAGCCCCGTCTGCCAGTCATGGCAGTGAATCAGATCCGGCTTAAAGCCGATCAGGGGCAATGCCGCTAAAACCGCCTTGCTGAAGAAAGCGAATCTCTCAATCTCAAACAGGCCATCGTCGCCGTAGGGCTTGGAGCCGCTGAAATAGTATTCGTTGTCGATAAAGTAATACTTGATCCCGTCCACTTCCGCCTGCAGGACGCCCACATAGACATTCTTCCAGTTATAGTCCATGTAAAAGTTGGTCAGGAAGGTCATCTTCTCCTTCACCGCGTCCTTCATGCAGCTGTACTTCGGCAGAAAGACTCTCACATCATAGGCTTCCTTGTCCAGGCTCTTGGGCAGGGAACCCACCACGTCCGCCAGACCTCCGGTCTTGATAAAGGGCACGCCCTCCGACGCCGCGAATAAAATATTTTTCATGTGCTGTAATCCTCCATAAGAATTTCTCTTCTGAATCAGCATAACACAAAATTCATCATTTTGAAAGTGAAACTGTTCTTTTTTTGCATCTTAAAGGCGAATAATCTCCATTTTCAGGATTTTTTGCCTATCTTCCTTTGTTCTGCAGACGGATTCTGTCAGAAATCAGGGCGATGAATTCAGAATTTGTGGGCTTCCCCTTGCCCGTATTGATGGTATAGCCGAAAAGCCCGTCCAGAGTCTCCATCTTGCCCCGGCTCCAGGCCACCTCGATGGCGTGGCGGATGGCCCGCTCCACCCGGCTGGAGGTGGTGTCAAACCGTTTGGCGATGGTCGGGTACAGAATCTTGGTGATGGAGCTGAGCATGTTATTGTCCTCCACGCTCATGATGATGGCCTCCCGCAGATACTGGTAGCCCTTGATGTGGGCTGGAACCCCGATCTCATGAATGATGTCCGTCACCGCCTTTTCCAGGTCAAAGCTCTGAACCGGCTCCTGGGGCTTTTTGGGAACAGCGGCTGTCTGCGCCATACCCTCCTGCCCGATTTTCAGACTTCCCGGCACTGTGATCATAATCTGGAATTCACGCTTCGTCTGTATCAGATCATCAAGTATTTTGTAGACATTTTCATTATCCTTGGTTGAGGTAAGCTGTAGCTGTTCCATGTCTCTCCTCCTGTTTTCCCCTTGCTTGTCCAAATTCTAAATCCGATTGACATAAAATACAACAAAAAGCAATCCAAAGGTTTTGGCACAAATCGACCTGTGGAAAAACAGGCTGTTCACAGCAAAATGGTCGCGCAGAAATCGCGAAACAGTTTATATATTTCCCCGCTCGACTGTGCAAGGACTTGCCATCGCAGGTTTTTTATCTCATGTTATACAGCTTCTCATAGATTCCGCCCTTGGCCAGAAGCTCCTCATGAGTTCCCTCCTCCGCGATTCCGTCCTCGGTCAGCACAAGAATCTTCTGGGCGTTGCGGATGGTGGACAGCCTGTGGGCGATGACTAACGTCGTCCGGTTCTGGGCCAGCTTTTCCAATGATTCCTGCACCACTCTCTCGCTCTCGTTGTCCAGGGAGGAGGTGGCCTCGTCAAAGATCAGGATGGGCGGATTTTTGAGGAAAACCCGGGCGATGGAAAGGCGCTGCTTCTGGCCTCCGGAGAGCTTGATGCCCCGCTGGCCGATGTCCGTCTCATAGCCGTTAGGCAAACTCATGATGAACTCGTGGGCGTTGGCGCTTCTGGCCGCGGCGATGACCTCCTCTCTGGAGGCGTCCGGCCTGCCGTAGAGGATATTCTCATAGACCGTTCCGGCAAATAAGTACACATCCTGCTGGTC
>JAJQCU010000336.1 GCA_021202575.1 Lachnospiraceae bacterium | reverse complement strand
CCGGCTTCACCACTGAGGGTGGGTATGATGGCAGAAGCGGCAAGATTCGTTTCCTGAAGAATATCATGGGCCTGTGGATTCTGCAGAATATTCAAAAAGAATTAAAGGGAGCCTATTCCTTTGGGGAAATGGCGGACCTGGCGGCAAAGGCTAAGGATTATGCGGGCAGCGTGGACGTCAATGACAACCGTTTCCTTGCCCCGGCCAATATGACGGAGGAAATCAAGGCGGCGTTAGCGGAGAAAGGATATCAGGAGCCAACCCTGGAGGAGCTTCTTTCCTGTGTCAATCACGGCCTGGCGGACTGCTACGCGGACGCCATCGCCCAGCTGGAGCAGATGCTGGATAAGAAATTTACATCCATCAATATCGTGGGCGGCGGCAGCCAGAACGTGGTCTTAAACCAGTGGACCGCCACAGCCTGCGGGCTTCCTACATATGCCGGACCCAGCGAGGGTACCGCTCTTGGAAACCTGATGATTCAGATGATTTACGCGGGTACCTTTACTTCCCTGCAGGAAGCACGGGACACTATCCGTAAGAGTTTCGCTATCCGGGAAATCAATCCATGAGGGGAGTAAAATTTCCGATAGTTTTTCACCGTTCTTTTTCCAATCGACAGTTCCGGAAACAGCAATATCAACAAAATAAATGGAGGACAATTTTATGTTAGTAGAAACCAAAGCAAGAGTCGGCACTTTTGCCATCGCCCTGGGCGCGTATCTGCCCCAGTTTCCATCTCTGGTACCGGAGTTCGAGGCGCAGTACGCGGCCTTTAAGAAGACTCTGCCGGATACCGTGGAGGTGATCGACGGCGGCATCGTCACCACCAAAGAGCAATCCCAGGCGGCAGGCGACAAGTTCCGCGCCGCGGACGTGGACCTGGTATTTTTACAGCTTTTAACATACGCTACATCCTACAATATGCTTCCGGCGGTGAAGGATCTGGATGTCCCGGTGGTGCTGGTCAACGTGCAGAAGCTGAAGGCGCTGGATTATCAGCACACGGATATCGCCTCCTGGCTTGGCGAGGGCTATGCCTGCGGCGCTGTGGGCGAGATGGTGGCGGATCTGGAGCGCTTCGGTAAGAGACATGCCGTGATCACCGGAGTGGTCGAGGGCGGCGACCCCGGTGTGCAGGCCGAGATTGAGGACTGGTGCCGCGCGGCGCAGACCAGACGCCGCTTCCGCGATACCAATATCGCGCAGATTGGCCGTCCCTATCCGGGCATGATGGATTTGTATATTGACGAGTCCAACCTGTACAGACGGATGAACCTCTACACCAAGCAGTTTGACTGGGAGAGGATGTGGATCATCGCTGACAATATCACCGATGAGAACGCAATCCGCGCCAAGGCGCAGGACATTCTGGACACCTTTGACATCGAGGGCGGCGGCTCCATCGAGGAGGTCTGGGAGATGGCCAGATATGTAGTAGCCTTTGAGCAGTGGGTGGAGGACGAGAAGATCGGCCTCATCGCTTCTCACTACGATGGACTGGCGACCGGCAAGGCCGGCGTTCTGGACAGCATGCTGATCCCCGCGTTCTCCATGCTGATCAAGCAGGGCGTAGCCTGCGCGGTGGAGGGCGACATGAAGGTGGCCATGGCCATGAGTATCATGAAGACCATCTGCGGCAGCGGCCAGCTGGCGGAGATGTACTCCATCGATTTCAATGACGATATCGCCATCATCGGCCACAGCGGCTCCGGCGACGCGGACATTTCCGCCAAAAAGCCGACCATGAAGATCGTGAAGGTCTTCCACGGCAAGACCGGCGGCGGTTATCTGACCCAGTTCTATCCGCACTTGGGCCCGGTGACCTACCTGGCCATCACCCAGGACGGCGACGGACACTTCAAGTTTGTGGTGGCCGAGGGCGTCAACGAGGAGGGTGAGATCCTGTCCTTCGGCGACACCAACATGAGAACCCGCTTCACCTGCGGCGCGCGCGAATTCGTGACCCGCTGGAGCGAGTGCGGACCGACCCACCACTTCGCGGCCGGCTCCGGCAGACATATCGACACGATTCTGAAGGTGGCGAAGATCTTCAATGTGCCGGTGGATATTGTCACCAGATAAATATAATTTACGGGAGTTTCACAGTGTATGCAGCAGTGAAATTCGTAAGCGGATGAGTACATTCTGATATAAAAAGCGTTGTCAGTGTAAATATTGACTGGCAACGCTTTTTTGAAATGTCAGATGAGGAAGAGATTACTGAGAGGATGCCCGATTCTGCGTATAGATGTGCCGCTCGACTTTGAGAAATCCATCCTGGCAAAGCCGCTGCAGCCATTCGCGCATCTGCCCCTGTTTGATATGAAAATGTTCTGCCATTTCCTTTTCTTTTCGCCCTTCCGAGGCATAGTCGATCAGAAGATCCCTGACAAGGTTATAAATATCCATGTCGGCCATCTCTGTCTCTGCTTCTGTATTTTCGGAAGGCGCAGCGCATGGCTGAGATACCGGGATGGCGGCAGCGCGGACAGTTTCCGCCGGTTCATTGAGAGCATCGCCTTTTTGAACGGACGCAGTGGTACATCCTGCCTCCGGCGCTGTGAAATAATGGAAAAGATCCTGCTGAACATAATGATCCTGCTCTGGATTGTTTTTTTCTTTTGAGGGAACAGTAGTATCTACTGATTTTTGCGTAATAATATTAAAAATACTTTCCTGCGATAAGCGGAAGGGGATTCCTCCGTTTTCAATCAGTTTTCGATTTCCGTCATATCCGGGATTATCCCAGATAAATGTCTTTGTATAATGGTGCTTTAAGGATTCTGCCGCGCCGGCCCATGTCCCTCCTGAGTTTAGGTCTGACCTGACAATGAAAGCACCGTAGGATGATGCGTAGATATATTTGTTTCGGTTCATGGCCCGCCCCGGGGAGAAACCGCTGTCAGGATGAACATCTGAAATCAGCAGAAGCTTATTGTTGAGAAGGGGGTCGAGGATATCATTATTTTTCAGACGCTGCGTCAGGGAATCTGCTAAAAAGGTGACAGCTGCCCCGCCGGAATGGAGAGCGGCTGACTCGGAGATGGAATCAACGCCCCTGGCGCCGCCGGAGTAAATGACCAGTTTTTCTTCAGAGGCCCTCCTGGCCAGCTTTTTGGCGAAATCCATACCCTCTTCGTCTATATTTCTGGAGCCGACAACAGCGATTCCGATTTTCCTGGCCAGTTCCAGATTCCCGGCGTAAAACAAAACAGGAGGAGTCTTCTTCCCCAGCTTTCTTTTCATGAGGATCGGATAATCGGAATCGTAAGTGGTCACCGCATAGATTCCTTTTTTTTCGAGGGCTTCCAATTCAAGGGCGACCTTTACGCTTCTTCCGGCAAGCATGGCGATCCGATGGAGCTGCTCTTCGGAACAGAATGGCTTTCCGGACAGGGTCTGTGGATTGCTTAAGACGCAGGAAGGCTCCTCATTCAGGGCGGCAAGCCCGTCCAGAAACTGATACCACTCTCGGAGGGTGAAGGGCTTGAAATTATCAGTGCGATTGAGACCCAGATGGGAGCATAAAAGAATCGTACTCATGGAGTTGTCCGAATAAATCATATACATTTCCTCCGCTGTTTTCAAAAACTTTAAACTGTGGATTTAAGATGCGCTGCCGCCGGTGTTGGCCAGAGCAAACGGAAATACCTTGCCGGAGCCCTGCTGTCTTAGCTTAAAGCCACAAACGGTGAAGGTCCATCTGGAATCCACCATATCATCAATCAGTAAAACATTTCCTTTATACGCCTTTGTGACGTGAAATGACTGGTACGCGTTCCGACACTGGAAAAAGCTGGCGTTAAATTCCTTCTGGCATTTATTGTCTGCTGTTTTTTCAATAACCTCCTGATAACGAAGATTCAGCCGATGGGCAACTTTTATGGCAAAATCTCTGACCAATGCGGGCCTTCGAAGAGAAGGAACACTCGTGATCCATTCAATTTCATGTTCTCTGACGAATTCCTCCAGCAGCTTTGCGGAAGCGTCTGCCAGTTCATCGTCAAATACTCCCTTTTTATATTTGCAATCCGCAACCCTTCTTCCCCAGCCGGCATCCCCGTAATTGCTCAGGACAAGACCTTCCTCGCATAGAAGGTCCGGGGGAATGAATTTACCGTTTTCAATACCGGAGGGCCATTTTTTTCGTGGCGCGATGACATTATGGCTTGACCTGATGAAACTCTGCGCCCTGGCAGTGATATCAGGACTGACGTCAGTGCTGAACAGATTTTTGTGAAGACAGTTGGCGCAGCAGCCGCAGTCTTTTGGATTTTCGTCATCCAGAGCTCTGGCAATATATTTCATATAGCAGTCAGAGGTATGGGTAAAATCATCCATTTGTTTTAATTCCGAATTCCGGATGGCAGTAATCTCTGCACTTTTGCTCAGATCGGGCTTCCAGGGCCTGATGGACTTGTAGTATTGGCCGTTTTCCCTGTAAATG
>JAJQCU010000385.1 GCA_021202575.1 Lachnospiraceae bacterium | reverse complement strand
GTTAAGAATATTTCAAGAATTGATCCTTCTAAAAAATTTAAGGAAGGAGATACTTTGATTTTTTTTGACGAGCTTCAGGAGTTCCCGGACATTGCCACTTCTTTGAAATTTTTTAAGCAGGATGGACGATTTGATGTGATCTGCAGCGGCTCCTTGCTGGGGATATCTTATAAACGAATTGAAAGCAACAGTGTAGGATACAAGACGGATTATGAATTGTTTTCCCTTGATTTTGAGGAATTTCTCTGGGCGAAAGGATATGATGATTCCACAATAGAAGATATGCTTTCCCATATGCGTTCACTTACGACATTTTCAGAGCTGGAACTGTCTGTTTATGAGGAACTGTTTTTGGATTATTGTATTCTGGGCGGCATGCCCGCAGTAGTGCGAATGTATATTGAGGGGAATACATTTGAGGGGACATTACAGACACAAAGACAGCTGCTGGAGGATTATAAAGAGGATATTCGAAAATATGCGGAAGGGGTAGATCAAACAAGAATACTTAATGTATTCAATCGGATTCCGGTGCAGCTTGCAAGAGATAATAAGAAGTTTCAGATATCAAAGGTTGCAAAGGATGCCCGATTTAAGGATTATCGAGGCTGTATTGAATGGTTGGAAAATGCCGGAATTATTAATTTGTGTCACTGTTTAAATTATCCTGAGCTGCCCCTGAAAGGCAATTATGATGATACGAAATATAAGATTTATATGCGTGATACCGGTCTTTTGGTGGCAATGCTGGATGATGAGGCTCAGGAGGATTTGCGGGCGAATAAAAATCTGGGTGTGTATAAAGGAGCCCTCTACGAGAATATCGTAGGGGACGCTTTGACAAAAAGTGGTTGTACGCTTTATTACTATAAAAAAGAGAATTCCACGTTGGAAGAGGATTTCTTTTTGCGTACAAAGGAAAGCCTGCTTCCGGTTGAGGTAAAATCCACGAATGGAATGGCGAAATCTCTTCGCAGTCTGATTAAGAACGAAAATTATTCGGATATTCAATATGGCCTGAAACTCATTAAAGGCAACATTGGATACGAAAACAATATTTTCACGTTTCCGTATTTCTGCACGTTTCTGCTCAGAAGATATCTGACGGAAGTTACCTATTAGAAAGGCGTACACCATGAATTATTGTAATATCAAAAAAACCGACATCGCCGACGGCCCCGGCGTCCGCGTCTCCCTCTTTGTGTCCGGCTGCACCCACCACTGCAAGGGCTGTTTCCAGCCGGAGACATGGAGCTTTGATTACGGGGACCCTTTCACGGAGGATACGCAGCGGGAGCTTCTGGAAGCCCTCTCGCCGGATTATATCGCCGGGCTGACTCTGCTTGGGGGAGAGCCCTTCGAGCCGGACAATCAGCGGGCGCTTCTGCCTTTTTTGAGGGAGGTGCGGAGGAGCCTTCCGGGCAAGACCATCTGGGCCTACAGCGGGTATGAGCTGGAGGAGCTGGCCGGTTGGGTTCCGGGGCTTGGCCGGGCGCGGTGCGAGGCGACGGATGAGATGCTCTCTTTGATTGACGTGCTGGTGGACGGGGAGTTTATGCAGGAAAAGAAAAATATCTCTCTGCTTTTCCGCGGCTCTGAGAATCAGAGGCTGATTTCTGTGAAAAAGTCGCTGGAGCAGGGAAATGCTGTGCTGTGGGATGAGTGAGAAAATTATGGTACATGTAGGATTGCGGGGCACTGGACATCCGGGGGATGTCCGTTTCCACAAGGGACGCCTTTGGTTGCAGCGCTGACCGCAGCGAAATGAAGACGCGCAGCATGGAGCAATCCATGAACCACTTTTGACACCTTAATCAATGATAAAGGAGTGATTGACATATGGACTTGATAAAAATACTTGCGCAGGAACTGGAAATCCGCCCGGCACAGGCCGAGGCCGCGGTGAAACTGATCGATGAGGGCAACACCGTCCCCTTTATCGCCAGATACCGCAAGGAGGCTACAGGCTCGTTGAACGACGAGGTGCTTCGCAGGCTGCTGGAGCGGTTAAATTATCTGCGCAATTTGGAGGAAAAAAAGCAGCAGGTTCTTTCCGCCATCGGGGAGCAGGGAAAGCTGACGGCGGAGCTTAAAAAGCAGATTGAGGAGGCGCAGACCCTGGTGACGGTGGAGGATCTGTACCGCCCTTACCGGCCAAAGCGCCGCACCCGGGCAACCGTTGCGAAGGAGAAGGGGCTGGAGCCGCTGGCAAATCTGATCTGGCTGCAACGGACGAACCGGCCTCTGGAAAAGGAAGCGGAAAGCTGTCTTTCGGAGGAAAAGGAAGTACATACCGTGGAGGAGGCCATCGCGGGGGCCTGCGATATTCTGGCGGAGAGAATTTCTGACGAGGCGGATTACCGCATCCGAATCCGGGAAATGACGATTCGGGAGGGGCAGATTGTCAGCGAGGCAAAGGACGAAAAAGCCGGGTCCGTCTATGAGATGTACTATCATTTCACGGAGCCGGTCTCCAAAATCGCCGGGCATCGGGTTCTGGCCCTGAACCGGGGAGAGAAGGAGAAGCTTCTTAATGTCACTGTCGAGGCCCCGGAGGAGCGGATCCTGCAGTATCTGGAGCGAAAAATCATTGTCCGCGACAATCCTTACACCACTCCTGTGCTGAAGGAGACGGTGCGGGACGCCTATCATCGTCTGATCGGCCCGGCCATTGAGCGGGAGGTCAGAAACGGGCTGACTGAAAAAGCGGAGGACGGGGCCATAGCTGTCTTTGGCAAAAACCTGAAGCAGCTTCTGATGCAGCCGCCCATTGCCGGACAGGTGGTCTTAGGCTGGGACCCGGCCTTCCGCACCGGCTGCAAGCTGGCGGTGGTGGACGCCACCGGCAAGGTGCTGGATACGGCCGTGGTTTATCCCACCGCTCCCACCAACGAGACTAAAATCCGGGCGGCGAAGGATACGGTGAAAAAGCTGATCCAAAAATACGGCGTCACCCTGATTTCCGTGGGGAACAGCACCGCCAGCCGGGAGTCCGAGCAGGTCATTGTGGAGATTTTGAAGGAAATTCCGCAGAAGGTTTCCTATGTAATCACCAACGAGGCGTGGGCGTCGGTGTATTCCGCCAGCCAGCTGGCCCCCGAGGAATTCCCCAATTTTGATGTGGGACAGCGCAGCGCCGCTTCCATCGCCCGCCGGGTGCAGGACCCGCTGGCGGAGCTGGTCAAAATTGACCCAAAATCCATCGGTGTGGGCCAGTATCAGCATGATATGAACCAGAAAAAGCTGGGGGAGGCTCTGGACGGCGTTGTGGAGGACTGCGTCAACCGGGTGGGCGTTGATCTGAACACGGCCTCCGCGCCCCTGATGGAGCATATTTCCGGCATCACAAAGACCATTGCCAGAAACATTGTGGCCTATCGGGAGGCGAACGGACGCTTCCGGAATCGCGGGGAGCTGTTAAAGGTGCCCAAGCTGGGTCCCAAAGCCTACGAGCAGTGCGCCGGTTTTATGCGCATCAGCGGCGGCACGGAGCCGCTGGATTCCACCAGCATCCATCCGGAGAGCTATGAGGCGGCGGAAAAGCTGCTGAAATCCTTGGGTATGACGAAGGAGGCTCTTGCAGGCCGGGGAGGAAAACAGATCCGGATACAGGATTACAAAAAGACCGCGGAACAGATTGGAATCGGCGAACCTACTCTGCGGGATATGGTGAAGGAATTAAACCGCCCGGGCAGAGACCCAAGAGAGGAAATGCCAAAGCCGATTCTGCGAACCGATGTGCTGGAGATGAAGGACTTACAGGAGGGCATGATTCTCAAGGGAACGGTCCGCAATGTCATCGATTTCGGCGCCTTTGTGGATATCGGCGTCCATCAGGACGGTCTGGTGCATATTTCCCAGCTCACCGACAAAAAATTTGTGAAGCACCCACTGGAGGTGGTGAGCGTTGGCGACATCGTGGATGTGAAGGTTCTCAGCGTGGATTTACAGAAAAAGCGGATCAGCCTGACCATGCGGCTGTAATCCGGGGGATGGGATGCTGAGGAACGGCCTGAGCCATCGGGAAAACAGGACGACAGAAATGTCCGATATCAGGATGACGCGGAATGGAAGGATCAAAACCGGATATCCGCATTCGGATCAGGACATGAAATTCTGAAATAAAAAAAAGAAAGAGAGGTTATCATTTTATGGCACTACTGGAAGTCAATTTTGTATCGAAAACTTTATTCAGGGCAGTGACCTTTAAGGCGATTCTGCCGGTGGACAAGCTGATGCCGCCCGGGACGAAGAAGACGGAGGAGCCCAAAAGCTTTAAAACCCTTTATCTGCTTCACGGCCTTTTAGGCAATCAGGAGGACTGGGTTTCCGGCACCAGGATTCAGCGCTGGGCGGAGGAAAAGGATCTGGCGGTGATCATGCCCGCCGGGGAAAATGAGTTTTAGGTGGCTCAGCCCGGCTTCGGCAGGAGCTAGGGAGCCTTTGTGGGGCAGGAGCTGGTGG
>JAJQCU010000325.1 GCA_021202575.1 Lachnospiraceae bacterium | reverse complement strand
CCGACCTACTATCATTCCCACAAAATGGAATCGAAATCAAAATTGCTGTCCAGTACGCTCTCCTCGCCGAACTGATATTTCAGTACCCACTGTTCGTTCTCATACACCAGTCTTATCCGTTCTTTCCGCTCTTCATCACTCCGTTCATCCCAATCCAGCGTATAGATCCTGTTTACATCATCATAAGTGCATTCGATATCGTTAATTGTTATTCTGCCGTTCCCGTGAGGTTCGCTGTAAAGGCCCAGCAGATATTCACCATCCAGATATCCGAAATTGACAAAGTCGCTTCCGTCAGAACCGTCACAGTTTAAGCTGATACTGTTATCTTTAAAATAAACGCCGTCAATACACCATAATATATCGGGATAATATAAGTGCGCGATTTTTTCTGCCTGCCCGTCTTTATATGTAAATACCGCCATGCTGATGGTATCGCCGGCAATAAGCTCAAAGGTTCCATCATTTTCAAAGTCATGAAGGCCTAAGTAAATCAGCTGATTCAACGGGTCCTCGTCACTTCTTAAATCCGTGCCGTCAAATAGATAGTATGGGCCGAGATTGTCCAGTAAATGATATAGAATCTCCAGATAAGCGCTCTGCCATGTCTGAGCAGCGGCCTCCTCCTGATTATTCCCCATTTCCCCTGTCTGGTCTGTGCTATACGTCTCATCTCCCGCCGGATAGGAATCAGAAATCTCTTTCGATGAGTCCCGCATAGCCATCACTTCAGCCTTCTCCGGGGCTGTTATTTCAACTGCCTCGTTTTCTTCCTGATCTGAAGCAGATGTTTCGGCGAACAACTCCGGGAAGCTGATGCGATAGCGAAGCTCCACTTCCTTTAAAAGCCAGTCTCCATAATCTGAAACCAGATAAAAGTTCCACTCATCTTCCTTGTCCGGACTCTGAATGCAGACTACCATGTCATCCCCTTCCCGCAGGAGAATGATGTCCTTATGGTCAATGGCATTCACTCCGTCAGGCGCTGCATAGCTTTCCATGTAATAGCGGATAAATACGGGAATGTCTTCCGTGTAAGCAACATAGCCGTCAGTCTCATCGCAGCTTTCTTTCAGACTGTCAATTTTTTCGATCACTTCCACATAATCCGCTCCATCGATTCTGTCATAACGTCTGGGTACAAGCCATAACAGGTCTCTGATGTGATCTTTGCTCTCCAAATCGACAGAAGAGGAATAATAGTTGCAGACCTCACAGGCACCCGTCAGGATTCCTGTGATCTGATAATCCTCAGCTTCCTCAACTTCTTCGTCAGAGATACCTGCTTCCTGGCTATTCCCCGATGAACTGTTCATACAGCCTGTCAGCGACAGTACCGAAAGCAAAAAAAGAACCGTGAAAAGAGTCAGGTTCATTGACATTTTCTTTGGATATTGTTTCGCCCAGTATAATTTTCGGTTCATCAAGACACCTCCGGAATGTGGATATTGGTTTCGTACGTCTTTTTCTCTGCGAGACGCCCTTCGGGTGCTCTCATAATAACACAACCACTCTCATAAATCTTTTAAGATTTTCTTAACATTGAATTGATTTCCGTCATATGGCTGCCCATACAGACAGCTTTTCGAATTATTTTACTTCCGGAAGCCTCCCTTGACTTCTCTAACTCCGATCTTTATAATGAAGTCGGCAGATCAGGAATGAGGTAATACAAAGTGAACAATGACCCTTTCAAAAATTATATGAAAGAAACTGAACCGGTATATGGCCACGGAAAAGGGAAGCACCACTTTCGGATACAGCAGCAATAGTTTCTTTTTCGCGCATAAAAAGGCTCCAGTCAGGCTATGAAGCGCGCCTGACTGGAGTTTTTCCATAAATTTTTCCATCCGGAAGCCTCCTCAGATGCTTACTGCCGCGGAACGTGCAAATTCCCGGGCATCGGCAAGGTCTGTTTCATCAGGGTGTGAAGGAAACGCCACGCCAAATGCGCTTCCGTGACATTTGAATGAGTTTTCCTCCCTGCGACCGTTTCTTAACACATAGAGCCACGCAATGCGTGGCTCTATGGCAGTATCCGCCGCAGCAAAATATTCTGCACAGTACTTTCTTATTGCGTGAGCTCCGCTATTTCAGCTTCTTCTGCAGCCAGTCCTTCCCGTCCACAAAGCGGGATACGATAAAGGAAGCTACGTAATCTCCCGCCGCGTTGACCATAGTGGCGGGCGGATCGATCAGGTTGGCCAGGGCGATGGAAATCGGATAGGCTATCGCCAGCTGCTCCGGGAAAAAGATGGTGCACAGGACCAGGTCGCCGGTTCCGCCGCCGCCCGGGATGCCGGACATGGCCACGGAGGAAAACACCGCCACCACAATGGCCATAATCGCTCTGCCGGTTCCGAAATCCATACCAAAAATGCCAAACAGGAAAGCCACCTTCACAATGGCGCCCATGGCCGAGCCGTCCATGTGCATGGTAGCGCCCAGAGGAAGGACAATCTCAGAGACATCTTTGGAGATGCCGGTATTCTCGGCGGCCTCCATGTTGGTGGGAATGGTGGCGACGGAGGAGCAGGTACCGAAGGACACCGCCGCAGGGGCAAACAGATGGCGAAACATCACCTTCGCCGCCCCTTTTCCTCCTCCAAACCGGGCATAAACCGGGGAGGAAATCAGCATGTAGGCAAAGCATACCACATAATAAATAATCAGTGTGCGTCCATAGTCGCCGATCAGCTCCGGGCCATAGGTGGCCACCAGGCAGGCGAAAAAGCCAAAAAAGCCGATGGGCGCGTAATAAGTGATAATCTTAACCACCTTCATAATGCATTTGGACAGATCGGCCAGAAGCTTTGCCGTCATTGTCTCAGGTCCTCCGGCCATCTGAATCCCAAAGCCAAATAAAATCGCGGCCACAATCAGGGGCAGGATCGCCTTGCGGCTCCACAGCTCCGCGAAATCCGGTGTGGTCAGGAAGTTGACTATCATCTCCGCGACACTCAGCCCTTCCTCCACCTCGCCCTCCACGATCTCATAGGTTCCGGTGGTCAGCGGAAAGATACGGACGACCACATACATCAGCAGAGAAGCGATGGCTGCGGTGATGAGAAACGTGACCACCGTGGTGCCCAGCACCTTCCCAGCCCGGCCCACACCGGTCATGTTGGCGATGGCTGAGGCGATGGAGCAGAACACCATGGGCACCGCCACACAGAACATCAGATTAATGAAAATGGTGCCCAGCGGCTCCAAGGCGGTGGCTCCCGGCCACACCGCGCCGACAATACAGCCGGCCACGATGCCGATGAGCATGGAAATGATAAACCAGTAATTTTTTAAAATTTTTCTGACAGACATGAGCGTTCTCCTTTTCGGGTTAATTGGCACTATTCACAGTAACATTGCATGATGTCATTATATTCACCTGAGATTGCAATGTAAATTGCATGTGATGCTTGAAACATTGCAAAAAGTGCCATATAATGATGATACCAGGTAGAAGTGTGAACACCCACAGGGCACTCTGCGAAGGAATTCGGAGTATCATCGGCTGGAATATTTTTTAAACGAAAAAGAGATATGACATGAGCAGAACAGAGCTTTTTAACCGCGAGGGCTATCTGCGGGAAAATTACCGTTACTTTCACCTGCGGGATACCGCGGGGCAGGAACGGGATTTTCATTTTCATGAGTTCGACAAGGTGGTCATCCTGCTGTCCGGCAGGGTAGACTATTCTGTGGAGGATGTAACTTACACACTAAAGCCCTGGGATGTGCTGCTGGTAAAGCACCACACCATACATAAGGCTCTGATCGACCAGACCGAGCCCTACGAAAGAGTGATCCTTTATCTGGACAGAAATTATTTTGACAGGCTCATGCCTCAGGCTGAGCTGTTTCAATGCTTTGAGACAGCGGATCAGGAACGGCAATATCTGTTTACGCCGGATATAAGACAGCGAAAAATACTGAAAGAAACGCTGAATGCCTGCGAACAGGCGGCAGCGGAAGAAGGAATCGGCGCCCAGGCTCTGCGGGACGCTTTGATGATTCAGCTTTTGGTTCAAATCAGTCGCATCAGCGTACAGGGAGCGGCCAAAGCACAGCACGGCGAAACGCAGACCGACAGGCGGATTGCCGCGGCTCTATCCTATATCAATGAAAATCTCACCCGCCAGCTGAACGTGGGTGAGATTGCGGAGCAGGTTTTCTTAAGCCGTTATCATTTCATGCGGCTTTTTAAGGCGCAGACCGGCGTCACGGTTCACGCCTATATACGCCTCCCGGCTGATCCGCGAGGGCATGTCCGCCGCGGAAGCCGCGTCCGGAAGCGGTTTTTCGGACTATTCCAGCTTTCACCGCGCCTTTAAGGACTGCTTCGGCGTAAGCCCGGGGCAGCTGAAGGGTCAGGGGGCTCTCCGACATCCATAAACTCCTGTGCTTTCGCATTCATAAAAATTGAAACTGTGATGTTAATTTTTTGTAAAAAATATGATGTTAATTTTTTGTAAAAA
>JAJQCU010000371.1 GCA_021202575.1 Lachnospiraceae bacterium | reverse complement strand
GCCGCGGGCCGTACAGACCGCCGTTACCCGCGGCCAGGCATTACGCAATCATAATGAACGACAAAATATTCCATCGTTCATTACAAAATTCTGCCATCCCGTAAATAAACGCGTTAAGTGTAACGGCATAAAGCCGTTTCCTGTTATCAACGCAAAAAGGACAGCCGGTTTCCCTGCTGTCCTGAAAGCCTCAGAAAAAAATGAATACACTGCCCGCTCAGACGCCTCCGCGCAATTATCAGGCCAGAATATCAGCCTTTATGCCCGGCCGGTATCGCTGTTATGCTCTGGATAAATACTCCTTCGTGCGGGTATCGATCTTGATCACATCGCCGTTGTTGATAAAGATCGGCACTTTGATGGTCGCGCCGGTCTCCACGGTCGCCGGCTTGGTCACGTTGGTCGCGGTATTGCCGCGCACACCCGGCTCAGTATCGGTCACCTCCAGCTCCACAAAAAGCGGCGGCTCAATGGAAATCACCTTCTCCTTGAAGGAGCAGATCTTGCAGATCTCATTTTCCTTCACAAACTCCATGGCGTCGCCCACAATCTCGCTGCTGTACTCGAACTGATCGTAGGTCTCCACATCCATAAAGCTGTACATATCGCCGTCCTTGAATAAGAACTGCATATCCTTCTTGTCAATACGGGCCAGAGGATACTTGTCGGAGGGGTTGAAGGTATCCTCCACAACACCGCCGGAAATCACGTCCTTTAACTTGGTCCTCACAAACGGGGAGCCCTTGCCGGGCTTCACGTGCAAGAAATCCAGAACCATATATACGCTGTTTTTGTACTCAAATGTAATCCCTTTTCTGAAATCGCCTGCATTTATCATTGCTTTTCCTCCTGAAGTTGTAACAAATATTCCTCACTTAGTCTACACGATTACATGGGTTTTTTCAACTGTTTTTTTCATTTCTCACAGGCATTTCTCACAGGTTTTCCCATATGTCCCATGGATTTTTGGCACGGGGCTGTTTTTTCCGGGGTGCTTCATCCAATGCAGCGTTTTCGAAATAACCAGCTATTTGGCCGGTTATCTGCAAAACGCTATACCAGAGCTTTTTCCCCGGCTCCTCCGTCCTGAATCATTTCAAGGCACAGATCGATGGCGTCCAGATAGCCTGCAAGGCCCCTGCCGTAAATCTGGGCGTCGCAGGCATCCTTTGTGACAGAATTGCGCCGGAAGGGCTCTCTCTTTGTGATGTCTGAAATATGAATCTCAATTTTGGGCACAGTAATGCTGGCCAGCGCGTCCCGGATCGCGTAGCTGTAATGGGTGTAGGCGCCCGGATTGATCACAATCCCCGCCGTGGAATCAAAGTAGGCCTCCTGAATCCGGTCGATCATAGCTCCCTCGTGGTTCGACTGAAACACCTCAATCTCAGCGCCGGTTTCCCTGCCCTTATTTTCAATCAGATTCAAAAGATAATCGTAGTCCTCATTTCCATAAACGCTCTTCTCCCGGATACCCAGAAAATTCAGATTGGGTCCGTTGATCACCAGAAGCTTCATGTCCATCCTCCGTTTTCTTATAAAATGATTTACACGGCTAAAAAGTATGCTGCCCATGGAATTATGAAACCCATCGGCTCTTCTCCCCTTCCGTCCTGTACGCCTCCTGCAGCTCCCCCAGCAGGCGCCTGATATCCCAGTCGTCTACCCGCAGTATGTAATCCGCGGCCTCCCGGTAAACGGGATCCCTCTCCAGAATCATCTGCCGGATCCTCGCCCGCGGGTCGTCACACTGAAGCAGGGGCCTGGTGGTGTCCCCCTTCAGCCTCTCATAAATTGTCTCCGGCTCAGCCTTCAGATAAACGGTGACGCCCAGCTTCTTCATCAGCTCGCGGTTTTCCTGCCGAAGTGGCGTTCCTCCTCCCAGCGCCAGCACCCGGGGCTCCTTTTCCAGAAGCATGGCCTCCAGGCAATCCGTCTCTTTCTGCCTGAAATAATCCTCCCCATGAGCGGCAAAAATCTCACTGACCGTCATTCGTTCCTTCTGCTCAATCCATCTGTCCGTGTCGATAAAGCACTGCTGCAGAGGATAGCTGACAGCGCAGCCCAAAGTACTCTTGCCGCTGCCCATGTATCCAATCAAAATCAAATGCGGTTTCATCCTACAGCCCCATCTCTTCCTTTAATCTCCGGCGCACTCTGTCCACGGCCTCAGTGCCGACCCTGATCCCATTCCACAGCTCGTAGGCGATGACGCCCTGATAGAGCAGCATATTCAGCCCGTTGTACGCTCTGGCGCCGGCCTGCCTTGCCAGCCCCATAAACCTTGTCTCATAAGGATTATAGACCAGGTCAAAGGCCGTATGGATCCTTCCATAAAACGCCGGGTCCTCAATAACCGCCTGGTCTGTATGGGGGCTCATGCCCGTGCTGGTGGCCTGAATACAGAGATATTTACCTTCCGGAAGCTGCTGATAATCAAAAAGACTCCCGGCTGTCATCGGGCAATTCGGATACAGGCGCTTTATCTCGTCCGCGATGGCCTGAGCCTTGCCCGGCGTCCGGTTCAGCACAAAGACCTGCGACGCGCCTTTGTCCGCCGCCATCATGGCCACCGCCCGGGCCGCGCCTCCGGCTCCCAGAATCACGATTCTTTCTCCCTCAATCCGGATACCCTCCCACTCCATGGCCCGGTACAGGCCCGGCATATCCGTATTATAGCCCTTGAAGCCCTTCCCCTCCACTCGCACCAGGGTATTGACCGCGCCGATTTTGGCCGCGAAATCATCAATTTCGAAGAGTGCCGGTATGGCCGCGGATTTATGGGGAACCGTCACATTCAGGCCCTGAATGCCAAGGGCGTAAGCTCCCTCCACCGCTTTGACCGGGTCCTCCGCCACCGGAAAGGCCCCGTAAATCAGGTTGTGTCCGTAATATTCCGCCAGCGTATTATGTATGACCGGCGACATGGTATGTCCCACCGGATTGCCGATCAGGCCAAAAATCCGGGTATGGCCATTGACAGAAAGCCGCCCTGACTGTTCATCCATATTCATTTCTTCTGAATCCTTCCTTTATCCGCCTGCCCATTTATGCGCTCCCCCTGCGTCTTATGTCTGTTCGCTTCCGTGCGTCAGCCCTCCTGCAGGAGCATTCGTTTTGCGTCAGCCCTCCGGCATAAGCATTCGTTTCGCGTCAGCTCTCCGGCATGAGCATTCGTTTCGCGTCAGCCCTCCGGCATGAGCATTTGTTTCGATTCCCGCACATATCTGTTATTTTAAATCTGCCTCATTCCTCTTCCGG
This sequence comes from Lachnospiraceae bacterium, assembly GCA_021202575.1. Classification (GTDB taxonomy): domain Bacteria; phylum Bacillota; class Clostridia; order Lachnospirales; family Lachnospiraceae; genus RGIG6307. Next base: position 1,221 of record JAJQCU010000371.1, on the reverse strand, counting down.
TACGCCCGAAGCACCGGCTTCTCCAGCTGCCGCTTGAGAATAATCTGAATCTCCTCCGATGTGGTCATGGGCTCCACCAGGATACTGTATATTCCCAGCCGCCGGGCTCCCCACACATCCGTAAACAGCTGATCTCCCACAAACAGGGTCGTCCGGGGGGCAGAGCCAGTAGCCTCCATGGCCTTTTCATATCCGCCCCGCAGCGGTTTGCCGGCCTTTGCCACATAGCCGATGCCGCAGTCCGCGGCGAAGGTCTCCACCCGCGGTCCCTTGTTGTTGGAAATAACCATGATCTGATAGCCGATTTTTTTTAACTGATTTAAAAAAGCCTTACATTCCTCCGTGGCCGGCGCGTCCGGATACACCAGAGTGTTGTCAATATCAAAGAGCACCGTGCGGTACCCCTTCTCATAAAACTCCCGATAAGGTACGTTCCAGGCTCTCTTTACCATTTCATCCGGAAAAAATATCTCAAGCATCCGCTCTTCCTTTATCCTTGCCGCTGTCTGTCCTTATACGGCGAGGCTTTTATGGCCTGCGATTCGCGTATTAGGCGGTGCAAGATGCGCAATTTATTTCGTGACAGTTCCTTATTACCGATCCGCCAGAAGCTTTTTCAGCTCCGACATAAAGGTGTCGGCGTCCTTGAACTCCCGGTAAACAGAGGCAAAACGCACGTAGGCCACCATATCCAGACTTTTCAGCTTCTCCATGACCATTTCCCCGATATCCGTGGAAAGCACCTCCGCCTGCTCCTTTGCGTAAATCTCCGACTCGATCTCATTCACCGCCTGGGAAAGCTGGGCGGAGCTGACCGGGCGCTTATGGCAGGCGCGGAGAATGCCCTGCTCAAGCTTGGCGCGGTCATAGGCCTCCCTGGTCTGGTCCTTCTTGATGACCATAATGGGAAAGGTCTCCACCTTTTCATAGGTAGTGAAGCGCCTGCCGCAGCCCTCGCAGACCCTCCTTCTGCGGATGGAATTGCTCTCGTCCACAGGTCTGGAATCCACCACTCTTATATTCTCACTGCCGCAAAAAGGACACCTCATGTCGCGCCTCCGTAAAATCAATATTTTCATGTCACCATCCGCGGTAACATTTGAAATGATTTTACCAAAAACTCTATCTTGCGGCAACCAGAATAATATCCGGGCCGATCTGACAGATTTCACAGAAATCCAGCACATAATCCGGCTCCTGTGAGAAGAAAAAGCTGCACTT
>JAJQCU010000062.1 GCA_021202575.1 Lachnospiraceae bacterium | reverse complement strand
TTCCTCCATGGCGTCCTTTGTGGTTTCGCTCTGGGTGACAGCGCTTTGGTTGATGCCCCTGTACGCCAGCCTTTTCTGCTCTTCGGCCAAAGCCGCGGCAGCCTCGGGACTGAGGGTCTGCGAGCCATCAGTCTCCTCCTCCTGCTCAGTCTGTATGGCGCGGGCGGAATCACCGTCTGTGAACATCCATTTTCTGGCTCTGGCCTCCATGGAGCCCTGATCCAGCTCCGTAATCCCTGTTTTGCCGCCGTCATTGTGCCTGGCCGAGCGTGTGCCGCTTCCCGCTTTGCTGGTTCCGTCAAAGTTCCAGTTGCTGCCTGTCAGCATCCCCGCAAAAGGATTATCGATGCAGAACATTTCCTGATAAGCGATTGTGGTAGTCTCTGTCAGAAGCTCGCTCTTTTCCGAATCCAGGACTCCATACTCCTTCCCGGTTACCGTGCAGCCGGTAAACACGTAGCAGCGGACAATCTGCGTCTGCTTGTAGCTCCTGTTGACCATCAGAAGGACCGGCAGCACCAGATCCGTGCCATTGGTAAGCGGATCCAGCAGATTCACCGCCACATATCTCTCCACCTGAAAGGTAAAGGGCTGAGAAATGGGCTTTCGCAGCATGTGGACATAATCATTCACCCCGCCCTCCTGCACATATTCATATTCATTGGCTTTGGAAAATGCCCGCACCGATTTGCAGGGCAGATCGTAAAGGGCTTCCACCCGAAGCACAAAATTAAATCCGACCGCCGGTTTTCTTTCCAGATCCAGTCCCACATTAAAACTGAATAATTCCGCCATACCATCAACCGCCTTTCCTCAGGAACCACAGCGAAATCAGTTACGCAGACCATACCGCCTGACTGATTTCGCTGCGGCTCCTAACGCGTGGGCTTCATGTCAAGAATACTCTTTTCCCTGCTCTTTTTGGAGGGATTCAAGCTCTCATTGATCCGCGAGATCTCCGAGCACCATTTCCTGCGCGTCATGTGATCGAGCCCCATCACATCGTCGCTGCTCCAGTGAAAATAATAGGAAATGAAGGACATCTCCTTATACAGCTCCTCCTGCGGATACAACTTTATCCCTCCACGGTAAAATTTAACGGTACCCTGAATACCTTCCCGCAGTCCGGACACACCACCTCCATGGTGGGCGGCTCGATGTCGTTGATTCTCTGATACATATCCTGGAGAAACGCCAGATCCGCCGTAAACAGCTTCTCTATCACATTGGCGGTCACCATCTCCAGGCCCTCCAGCTGCGTCACTACCTTTCCCAAAATCACGATGGTCAGATAGGACGGATTGCTCAGGACTCTCGGATCCCTGGTGGCGCTGATCTCATCTCCCGCGGTGGCCAGCCGCATCTTTCCTTTTCTGTGCAGCTGCCCGGTGCTGTCCATATATCCTTTGGGCAGGGTAAAATCAAATACTGTTTCCATCTTTTCCTTATCCTTTCAGTTATCGTCAGCGGATCATGCCGGTTGCCGGCCTGAACCGGGGCGGCGAAAGCCGCCTCCGGAATCCGCCGGTTTCGTCAGGCCGCAGGGCCATCCGGTTTAGTTCGGGATTACCAGCTCCTCGTAGGCAATCTCCACGCTCTCAATGGCCACATCGCTGGTCTTCGCGTCCAGGTCGGGGGCATTGTACTTGGTCACCCAGGCGTTGGTTAAAATCCACACTCTGGTTCCTGTCACCGCCGTGGCGATGGTCTGGGGAGCGCCGCCGTTGATATCGATCATCTCGATCTGTACGTTATTGCGGGGAATCTCGCCTCTGACCTCGCTGACGCACTCCTGAACCCAGGTCTTAAACGCGCTGTCCAGCGTATAACCGAATTTCAGAGTCACGTTGCCGTGCTTCACCAGGCCCGGGATCTTCACCGGCGCCAGGCTGTTGGCGTTGCCCTGGCGGAACTCGATCACATCCACCGACGCTTCCACTCCGGTCACCTCGCTGAACGCGGCCGTACCGGACACGCCGTCCACGGTAACCAGAAAATTCATTTTTGTTAAAGGATAAGAAAGTCCCTTACTGTTTTCATATGTCGCCATACTCTAATTCTCCTTTTCATTCAAGCTCCATGTACGCGTTATCATTCTCCGCCGGATTCAGCAGTGTGCTGGGTCACGCGGAAGATTACGAACTCTGCCGGACGGGTCGGCGCGATACCGATGTTGCAGATCAGTCTTCCGTTCATGATATCATCTCTGCTCATCGTGGACGGTCCGATCTCCACAAAATAGCCCTCTGAAGGCGTGGAGCCGGCGAGCATGCCCTGTCTCCACATGCTGTCAAGGAAGGAGGAGACGGTCAGGTTGACTCTCTGCCACAGCGTCGCGTCGTTTGGCTCGAAGACCACCCAGTTGGTGTTGGCCTTGATGCTCTCCTCCACATAGATAAACAGGCGGCGGACGTTGATGTATTTAAACGCGGAATTGCTGCTGGCGGTGCGGGCGCCCCAGACGCGGATTCCCTGGCCGGGAATGGCGCGGATCAGGTTGACTCCCTCAGGGTTTAACAGATCCTGCTCCGCCTTGGTGTAATTGACCTTCAGGCCGGTGCAGAATACAATCTCATTGGCCGGAGCCTTGTGAACGCCGCGGTTGATATCGGTTCTGGAATACACGCCCATCACCGCGCCCGACGGCGGCACAAAGTCGCTCTTGTTGGAGGAGCGGTCAAAGACCTGAATCCAGGGATGATACATGGCCGCGTAGGTGGAGTCGATCACACTGCGGTATTCGATCAGGTCCTTAATCTTGTAAGAATCCTTCGGCATATCAAAGACCGCCACACGGCTCTTTAAGTTCTCACAGTGGGCGACCAGCGCCACAATCACTTCCGCGTCGGTCACTCCGGGAATTGCCATCATGCTGACGGTGCTGTTCTCCAGGAAGGACTGGATGCCGGTGCGCTTTCCGGGGCCACCGTCCTTCCCGATGAAGGTAGCCGCGCTGACGGTGTCCATGGTTCCGTCATAGCCGCCTTCCAGCGTGAACATGCCGCTCTGATTCCCCTCTCCCAGAATGGCCTCCACCGGGTTGCCGATCGATTCAGGCTGTCCCACGGAAATCTTCACCAGCTCACTGGCGGAAAGCTTGGTGCCGATGTATGTGGGCGCGGCCACGTTAAAGCTCAGCTCCCCGTAATTTTCCACATCGTCGTTGTAACGGATACTCATATCCACAGTGACAAGATAAAGAACGGTCTGCGGGATAATGCCGGTGTCCACCACTTCACTGTTGAAGGGCTGCTCAAAGGTCACGGAATTGTCATAGATGGTGGCGATCTTATTGTACTCGCCGTTCACCTCTACCAGGTCGCCCTCTCTGAAGCCCGCCACCGTCTTCGCCACATACCCGGTTCCCGACTGGGCGATGAGCTGCATCTTCTTCTTTTCCACGGTATTGAAGGAAATCTGGATGCGGTTGCCCCATTTTCCCTCGTTCGCGGCTTCCACGGACAGGATGCTCATCTGCCTGGAGGCCGCCTTCGCGTCATCCGGAATCACGCGGGATACATAGCATCTGGTGCCTCCGTTGATGAAGAACTGCTCCACGCTGTTTGCCAGGTAACGGTACTCGCCGTGGGTAAACTCGCTTAAGAATCCTCCGAACTGTTTGCTGAAGCTCTTAAAGCTGGTGACCAGGGAGGGTTCCCCGATGGTCGGGCCTTTTTCCGCAAAGCCGATGAAACCGGCTGTGCTGGTCCCTACACCTTCGATACTCCGGGGAGAATTATCGTATTCTTCCACATAGACTCCCGGTGTAAAATATTCTGCCATATTTGTTATTCTCCTTTCGTTTTGGTCGTTACGTGACAGTCGCCTTTACCTGCCCCGGCGATGTAATGCTGATCACTCCCCCGTAGGAGCACGTCAGCTTGCAGTCGCTGGTAAGGCAGGGCTTTCCGTTGATCAGCACTGTCGGTTTTGTGGGAATCCAGGTTCCGGCCGCCACCAGTGTACAGGGCTGCGGCGTCAGGGCTCCCATCGCCGCGGCTGTGGCCGAGGCAACGGCTGGATTCGCCAGGGATGAGCACATGCCGAATGGGGTGATGTTTGCCGTCTGGCAGTCCTGAATCGTAGCCGCGGGTCTTGAGTCCGCCAGACATATCGTCTGAGAGGTCACGCTCAAGGTTCCGGGTGCGGCTCCAAACGTACACATGGCCATAGCTCCTGTCACTACCATCTGTCCCATATCTCATCCTCCTTTTCTCATTTCAGTTCTTCAGCCCGGTGCATATCCACCGTTCTGAATTTCGCGGCGCCCCGCACTACATAACGGATCATATAAATGAGCGTCTCCGCGTCATCCCTGACCCTGAGTACGTAATCGCCCTGCTCCCCCGCCATGCCGAACACAATTCTGGCTATGGGGGAATTGGCTGAAAACGGCTCCGCCAACGGTTTGCTGATTTTCACGGAGCCATCCGGCAGCTCCTTTACCACCTCAAAGGGCTCATAATTCTGCCGGTCCGCGTGAATCAGTCCGTAATAAGTG
>JAJQCU010000163.1 GCA_021202575.1 Lachnospiraceae bacterium | reverse complement strand
CGCACACCATAAGTCGTCCTGTGAAGGAGAGGAAACGGTCGTGAACAGCGGCAATGTTCCTCTTTATATCCGTTGGATCGAGAAGCTGCTCACTCCTCTTCCCTCCTCCAGGGGTACCGTCCAGCGGATAGTGTAAACCTTCTCTGTCCCGCCCTGGTGATTTCTGTGGTCATACTCCACCACCATGATCTCAGGGGATGCCATGCCCGGCAGCTTTTCTACCTCAATCACAGCCTTTGCTCCATTCTGCTCCAGGCAGATCCGATTTTCCTCTATCACAGGCAGGATTTGGGTGACCAGATTTTCCATTACGCTGACGTTATACAACGTGCCGTCTTTCTTCGTCAAACCGTCACCGCCCGTATTTGCGTCCTCTTTTTCAACATCCAAAGCGGTATTTGCCGCGTCATAATCTCCTCTCAGATCAAACCGGTCCGTAATCTCCGCTCCTCCGTTCTTCAGGTCAAAGCGGATTTCCCGCACAATCGTCTTTCCATCCAGGGGCTTTCCACCCTCTGAAAGACTGTAAGCGCTGCCGATTTCCATACGGACCGTTCCTGTTCCTGCCGCTGATATCCGCCCGGCATCTCCCGTTCCCGGTTGTTTTTCCGTATCTGCCGCTGATATCTGGCCAATCACTTCCTTTTCCGGACACTCTTCCACGGCAGCAATGATCTGACTGGTTTCCCTCTTCTTTGGGCACTCCTCCACAGCAGCCGAAAAGGAAGTGCAGCGGTACGCCGCTCCCTCTCTCTGTCCCTGTCCATTAAGTATAGGGACGCTGTGCCCGAAAGAATGATTGCAGATCGCCCGATAACGGTTCTGAGAAAAATAATCCCTGTCATACTCTCCGGCCCCCAGATCCGTCAAAAACAATACTCCCTCCGCCTCGTAAATCAGATGTCCAATATCATTATGATTGTGGGATTCCCCGTTATGGCCGCCCTTGCAGGCAAAACCTGTGCCGTTCTTCGCATAGCCTACGCACCACTGAGCGGAGGGCAGGATGTGGAAGCGGTAATCCGGCTCAGTCTTCATGTCATCCTTTTTCAACGCCGTACAATCGGCCATCAGCGTTTCAGCGTTCAAATGCGCTTTCTCCCCGGAGGCATCCCTTTTTCCCGTTCTTTCTTCCTCCCGCTGCACATATTCCTCCGTAGCAAACCAGTCCAGCTTCAGCCCGGCAAACCGGTAACAGGTATCTGAGTGCAGCCCCGCCGCCCGCTCCATGGCCGGAAACTCCACATCCCCATATTCCATCGCCTGTAAGGCCTGCAGTCCCACCCGGAAGGTGTCGCTGCTGCTGCCGTCGGAAAAGCTTAAGCTGACCCCGTCAGGAAAAAAGCATTTGGCCGGAAACGCCGCGATGTCCGGTCGTTGAAAGAGATTTTCCCCGGTCAGCTCCTTCAGCTCCCACGCAAAATTGCCAAAGTAAATCATCCCATAGGTATAATACTGTAAACCCTCCATGCAGGCCCCATCGTCCGTAAAGCCCTGAAAATAATAAGGCAGGGCCGCGCACACTCTGTCCAGGCACTCCGGCAGCGGCTTCGGCAGACGCCATCCGGCTTTGGACAAATGGATAACCGCGCTTCCGATGCTTCCCGCGCATACCGCGGTCCAGTTGCTGTTTCCCACTTCCCACCCGGCATAAGGCACTTCCGAAAAATAATAGGGTCCCAGCACCCGGCGGCTGATTTCCGCCTCCATCCTGTCCTTTAACTTCTCCGGCAAAAAATCCTTCAGCCTGTCCAGAAGCTCCGACAGAGTCTGCGCCGTCTCCGCCGCGAACAGATCCACCGTCTCACCCCAGTTTGGCTTTCCCCTCCGATTCTCATGCGCCGGCACTGCCCAGGTATCAACGCAGCAGATGTTTTGAATCACATCCCAAAGTTTGAAAAGCACGGTGGAATCCACCGTGCCTGTCTCTTCCTTTTCCAGAATGGCCTCCATGCCCAAAACCGCCAGAAACTTCCTTCTTGGGAAATAAGCGCTCTCGTATATCAGACGGTTTCCCTTTTGCTCATACAGGTCAAAGTCCTCCCGTCGGAGAGCCGGCATTTCCTCGCTCATAAGCCAAGCCGCGCTCTCCCGGATAGCCCCGCGATACTCTTTCAGGAACTTCCGAAGCTCTTTTCCTCTTCCCTCCATCTTCTCTCCCTCTTTGTCAGGCCAGTTATTCTCTCTTCCAATGCAGAAACCACCGTGCAGCGTTTTCGAACTGGCCGACCGTTTCTTCTGGTCTGTTTTTCGACAGCAAAGCCAAAAATCCTCAGCACCCCCGCTTAACGAATGTCTCCCGGACATTCAACGCCCTGCCTGTAAATATTCCAGAGAGCGTTACTCACGCCAGCTCCGCTCTCAGCACAATCACCGAGTACGGCGGCATCCAGAGACGCACCTGGCCGTTTTCCACCAGAATATGCTCCCACTCCGTGGTAAAGCCCTCGCCCGAGGTCAGCATCAGCCGTTCCATCACACACTGATGGGGAATCCCCAGCTCCCACACCGCCGCGGTACGCTCATGAGCGTCTTTGGAATGGTTCACCAGCACCGCCGTGGCGCCGTGACTGTCAAAACGCCCGTAGGCCAGATAGTCCTTATCATCGTTCAGCCGCTTCAGGCAGCCGGTTTTTAACTCCTGATTCTCTTTATGGATACGAATCATTTCCTTATGAAAGCGAATCATCTCCCCATCCTCATGTCCCCAGGGATAGGTTCTCCGGTTGTCCGGGTCCGTGAAGCCGCACACTCCGGCCTCATCTCCGTAATAAACTGTGGGCGCGTCCGGCCAGGTCATCTGGACAGCCACCGCCTCCCGCATCACCGCTTTATTCACACCCTCCCCGGCGGCAGCCGCGCCGAGAGTATCGATCCGGCCAACCCTGCCGTTGGTCCGGGTCAGGAAGCGGGAATGATCATGGTTGGAAAGCTCATTCATGGCCACCAGGCCGCTCTCCATATCACCGTAAAGCTTCGCCATGGATTTCCAGAAAGCGTCCGCGTCGCCGATCAGCTCCGGGCGAAAATCATCGCTATGCTTCTCCATACCCGTCAGATACCAGGTCAGAGGCTCCATAAAGCTGTCGTAATTCATGACGCTGTCCCACTCGTCCCCTTTGAGCCACTCTTCACAGTCCCCGTAGTGCTCCGCCAGAATCAGCGCGTCCGGGTTTGCCTCCTTCACCGCCCGGCGGAATTTTTTCCAGAAGGAATGATTGTACTCTTCCGTGTGCCCCAGGTCCGCCGCCACATCCAGTCTCCAGCCATCCGCGTTGTAGGGCTCGGACACCCATTTGCGGCCCACATGAAGAATATACTCCTCCAGCTCTTTGCTTCCCTCATAATTTAACTTCGGCAGAGTATCGTATCCCCACCAGCCCTCGTAGGTGCCGTTGTGGGGCCACAGCTGATCCGAGTGAAAGCTGAAAAAGTCCCGGTAAGGACTGTCCGCGGACACGTAGGCCCCTGGCGCGTAACCGTGCTCACTGCCGTAAATGCACTCTTTGTCCAGCCATTTATTGAAGGAGCCACAGTGATTGAACACACCGTCCAGAATGACCCTCATGCCCCGTTTATGTACCTCCTTCACAAATTCCGCGAAAAAGGCGTTGGATGCCTCCAGGTTCTCCGGATTCGTGACCCGGTTAATGTATCTGGAAGCTGCAGCGTTTTCCCTCTGCCATTCCTCCAGAAGCTGTCCCTGATCCTCCGCAATCACGGTATAGTGGGGGTCCACATGGTCGTAGTCCTGAATGTCATATTTATGGTTGGAGGGGGACACGAAAACCGGGCTTAAATAAAGAACCTCCACCCCCAGATCCTTCAGATAATCCAGCTTATCCCAAACACCATGCAAATCACCGCCGTAAAAATTGCCCACGTCCATAACGTCCGGCGTCTTATTCCAGTCCTCAATCCTGCGGCTATGCCGGTCAATGTAAAAATATTCCCCGGTCAACACATCATTGTCAGGATTTCCATTGCAGAAGCGGTCTACAAAAATCTGGTACATCACCGCGCCCTTCGCCCACTCCGGAACCGCGAAGTCCGGCTTGACCTTAAAATAAGCCTTCGGGTCGGCCTCCTTCACCGGCCCCCGGGCGTCATAATAGCCGCAGACATGCCCCTCCCATATCTCAAAAAAATATGTGATCATCCCGTTTCCCATCCGGTATTTCAGCTCATAAAAGTCAAAGTCCTGCCCCCGCACGGCACAGGTCATTTCCAGGCGCTCCCCCTCAATTACGGCAAACACCTGATCCACATTGCAGGCCGCCGTGCGAAACCGGATGGTGATCTCCTGCCCCGAGGCCGGATAGGGGGGAAGCACGTATTCCCCTGTGGTATCACTAAAAAGAGCGTCCCTGTTCAACACCGGACGCATCTGCTGAATATACTGTTTTTTGTTCTTCTCGAACCATTTGCGCATTCTGAGAGCCATAAAGAAGTTTCCTTATTAAGTATGATATGAATTGAGGCCATTTATGACCGCAGACAGGAAAATTTTATAATATTCAGCC
>JAJQCU010000357.1:1829-4558 GCA_021202575.1 Lachnospiraceae bacterium | reverse complement strand
ATATGTATGATCGTGTTTTCCTTTTCCATTTTCGGGCATCGGTGCAGGAATACATAGATTTCATCCGCTTTCTCAGGGCACAGCACACATCTCTCCAGAATATGCCCCACCCTTCTGTTTTTCCACGCAAGCCTGAGAAAACCCTTTTCCTCCGCCTCCATCAGCTGCGCGTGAATTACCTCATACCGTCCCGACGCCTCATCAAAATACTCCGGCAACAGCTCCCTGGTCACAGAAACGCCGATATTCTGCCGCCTCCGATTCTCCCCGGTATACAGAAGGCTGTTCTCATACTTATCCAACAGCTTATTCAAAATTTCCTCGTCATACCTGCGAACTGCCATTACCATTTCACCATTCATACTGCATTCATAGCTGTAAAACCACAAGCTGCCATCATTCCCGATTCATTTCTTCGCAAGCAGTGCAAACCGGGTGTGAAGCCCAAAACCGTTTCACGCCGCCCTTTGCTGCTGCCCCTGGTGCCTACTCTCTCCCAAACTCCTCCACATAGCTTTCTTCCCCGTCCTGCAGCACCAAAAGCACTTGCTTCACCCACGGTCCGATATACTGAATCTTCTCCGGCGGAGCGGAAATCATCAGCTGCAGATTGGCGTGAGTCAGAAACTCCAGCATGCCGCCGATCCGCCCGTCGTCCATATTATTGAATGCCTCGTCAAACATCACCAGCCCTATGGCGTCGCCGCCGATGCTGTTGCGGTAAAGCTGCATAAAGGAGGCCGCCACCGTGATATAGAAGGGTGTCTGGGTCTCGCCGCCGCTCTTCTCCCGGCTGACCTTGGAATAAAGCATATAGCTGCCGTCGTCATACTGAATTTTGATATCATAATCCATATAGGTGCGGTAGTCCGTATACTCCTCCAGCACTTTCGTGCTGTTGTCGTCATCGGCAGTCAGCTTCTCAAATAATTCCTCAATAACCTCCCTGTGATTTTCCCGGAAAATCCCACTGAAAAGAGATTCCCCCTGTAGTACATTAAAGTCGTCCATAATCATCTGGTAATACTTTTTCAGCTTCCTGTTGGGCTCCTGCAAAAACTCATACCGCTCTTTGCTGAAATGAATATCCTTCAGGGATTTGTTCAGCTCCTTAAACTCGCTCTGGGCCTGCTTGATGTTCTCCTGAAGTCTGGAAAGAAACTGCTCTCTGAATTCCTCCTCCGCGGACTGTCTGGCTTTTTGTACCTTCTCCTCATAGGTCAGAAGCTGAGAGTTTTTCAGCTTGTCATACTCCGCCCAGAACTCCGGATATCCGGAAAGAGACTCCGCCGCGCCGAAATTATGGGCGATTTTATATTTTCGCATGAGATCGATCATATCCTTCTCTGCGTTTCTGCGGCGGGTAGCGTACCCCTCTCTGGCCTGTTCGAAATTCTCCTTAAACCGGGCCAGATTCCTGCCTTCCTTTAACCTGGCCTCCTTCTGCCGGATATACTCCTTCTCACATCCCGCCGCCTCCGGCCCCAGCCGTTCCACCAGCGCAGCGAGGGCAGCCTGCCTTTCGGCCATCTGCCCGGTCAGCTCCGCCATTCTTTGCTCCAGCTGCTCAATCTCCTGACGGCACCGCCCTGTCTGAATATCAGCGCCGGAAATTTTCTCCTGCAGTTCCTGATGCTGTTTTTTCAGCTCTTCCAGATGAATCGCCTTCTGAATCAGGGTCTGATTCTCCTTCAGCTTTCTGATCTGCTCCCTGCACTGATCGAGCTGCATCTCGTGACCGCGCTTTTCCTCCAGAGCGGACAGGCGGTATTTCACATCAATGTCCGCCGTGGAATCCAGTGGCTGAGCCACAAAATTCAGATTCTCCGTCTGCTCCCGTATACTCCGGATCTGTTCTTCCAGCGCCTTCTCCTTCCCCCTGCATTGCTCCAGCTGGCGCAGATAGGCCTCCTTGCCAATATACGGGGTCTGAAACACCTCCGGCCGGATGGCGCTGACCACATGATTCTGATAGCGCATACACTGCCTGGTGATGGCGATGGGATACTGTTTCAGCTCCTGAGAGCTCTTACAGCAATGCACCCGGCCAAGAATCATGTTGACATATCGTCTTGCCCAGAGGCTCTTTGAGGTCACCTTCTCTGCCAGAGACCCCTCCGGCGCCTCGTCATATTCCTCCAGCTTCCCGGTATTGATCAGCCCTACGCCGTAAGCCTTCTTTTTCTCTCTTGTGCGGTCATAAACACTCAGCGCCAGATCAAAGTCCTCCGGCTCCACCAGCAGGTAAAAGCGTTGATTATTCAGATAGCCCTCCACCGCATTCTGCCAGGACAGGTCCGTGACCTCCAACAGTTCGCAGAGAATTCTCACCTCGCCGGGGCGCCCCGCCTTTCTGAACTGTTCCCGAATCTGCGAAGCCAGAAAGGTCACATTCTCAGGGTATGTCAGCTGCTTTTTTTCCAGGAGACGGATCTGGGTCTGAAGTTCAGTCATTTCCTCCTGTTTTGCACGCAGCTCCACCCGCTTCTCCGCCAGCTTTTCCTGAATTTTTACATACATTTCCTTCTTATAGGAAATAACCTTCTCCAGGCAGGCCCTCACAGCCGTGAACTGTTCACACTCCTCCAGCTTCCGAAGGTAGGAGGCATATTCCTTCACGCAGATGTCCACGTCCTTCACCTGGAGAAGCTTTTCCGCCGCCGCAAACGCCCTCTTTGCGGCCTCCTGCAGCTTTCTGACCTCCTATTGATCCTGTCTCAGCACCCCGG
>JAJQCU010000357.1:0-1819 GCA_021202575.1 Lachnospiraceae bacterium | reverse complement strand
ACCACGGCAAGCTCATCCCGCCTGCGCTCCAGCTCATGCAGCGCCCGGTAATCCTCATTGGACTCCAGCTCCACGCTTAAGCCGGTGATGGTATCCTGACATTCCCCCTGCTGCCTGACCAGGTCACGCTGCTTCTTTTTGAGCTCCTCCTCACGAAAAATTGCATATTCTCTTTTCTCTTCGGCTTCCTTTTGAGCCTCCTGCACCAGATCCATATCCACCCGGGCAAGGGAATACTCCTGCTTGCGGTCGCTGCGCTGATATTTTTCGATTTCCGCTTCTCTTTCGTTGATCTTCTCCAGCTCTCCGATGCGGGTCATCACATCCTGCAGCATCCGCTCCAGATCCTGGTAGCTGCGCACATTTTCCTTCAGCGCGTCGATATTAACTTCCTTTTCGTCCAGCACGTAGGAATACACAAAATCCTTGATGTCGTGAATGGGCTTAAAGGCCAGCGCCTTAGGTATAAGGGAAAAGAATTTATCATCCAGACGGCCGAAGCGGTTCTTCATCATTTTTTTCGCTTCCGTCTGGGTATTGGCAAATATTTTGATTTTATTGGTGGCGCGGAATACCGCGATGGACTTGATCTGATTTCCCCGCAGAAAAAGTTCATCCTCGATGGTCTGATTTTCCATCAGATACCAGACCGCGTTGGGCTCCTTCTCCTCGGAGGCAGAATCCAGAACCGCGCCCACAATAAAGGGCTGTTTTCTGGCCTCATCATAAAATTCCAGGGCAATATGGCTGGTGATCTCCCCTGTTCGCTCATAGGGACGATCCTCCCTGCCGGTTTTGCAGCGCATGTAGCTGTTCAGATTTCTCTTTCCCTTGTCGTGGGCGGCCACGTTAAAATGATTCTTGGAGCAGGTGATCACAAACTGGATGGCGTCCAGCAGAGTGGACTTGCCGGCGCCGTTTTCCCCTGACAAAAGGACAGAATCCGCCAGCTCTATGGTCTCATTAGAGAAACGGTGCCAGTTAATCAGCCGGATTCTCTGAAGCTTCTTCATCCTCGTTTTCCTCCTCCCGGCTGCCGAACAGAAATCCGCGAGTCTGATCCATCACTTTGACAGACACCCCCGCCGGACCGCCTTCCTTCCTTCGTTCCCGGTACTTTTCCAACAACTCATAAACCCGGCGGATATCCTCCACCCTGACAGCCATCAGAATAGAATCGTAAATAATAATCCGCGAGTCCTCCTGATTCAGCTCCCTGTCCAGAATTTCAATCAGGTTATACCTTCTGAAGATGCGCAGGGCATTCCCCATGGTGGTCTTGTCGATCTGCTTTTCCCTGATTTTCAGGGAAAGGTATTTTTCCTGGATATCCCCCAGGTTCACCACCATATCCGTCAGAGACAGCTCCCGTTTTTTTTCATCATACAGAATTCGTAAAATCAGCAGAATAATGGAGTCATTGAGCCTCAAATTCAGATGATTGTAATTCTCCCGGTTCACCATCTGAATAACGCCGTAATCCTCGTTGATTTCCAGGGCATAGCCCAGCACGTCCAGATAGCGCTCAAACACATTCCGGTGACGCAGAATAAAATAGTAATCCGTCTTCGATGTCTCATTGCGCCTCACAATAAAGCAGACGCTCATCAGCTTATTGCAGACCCGGCGGAATTCATCCTTATCCTTCTGCAGCATTCCCTCAAATAAATCCATTGGTTACCCCTTCTTATGAATCATAAAGTCGCGAAACCGGAAGCCGTCCTTTAACACTTCGCTTCCCGGCTCCAGCTCATAGCTCATGGTATTTCAATGCCCATACAGCCGGATATAAATCACCCGGATAAAGGTATCATCCTCG
>JAJQCU010000315.1 GCA_021202575.1 Lachnospiraceae bacterium | reverse complement strand
GTTTATACGCTGATTATGATCCAGCTGCTGGTAGGAGACGGCGCCACCCCTGATTATTTTCAGCTGATGCTGTCTGTGGGGCTTCTGATGGTGCTGGCGGTGCTGATTTTATATAAAACCGTGCCGGAGAAAAAGCTCCGGGATGAAATGGAAGAGACGGAGCGGCTGACCGGCCTGGATGTGGCGGCACAGGCGGAAAGCAGCCTGAAGGCCGGGAGAGGTGTGAACGCGCAGGCCCCGGACCCGGAGAAAAGGGCTCAGAAGCTGCCGAAGGATGTTTTCCGAAGCCTGGTGTTCATTCTTTTGTCGGTCTCTCTCTGGTACATGGCCTACAACGCGGTTACCACGGCTTTTTCCAGATACGCGACCAGCGTCTGGGGGCTGGAGGGCGGCGGGTATGCCAACTGCCTGATGGTAGCTACTGTGGCGGCGATCATCAGCTACCTGCCCATCGGTTTTATTTCCGGCAAAATAGGGCGCAAGAAGACCATTATGGGCGGCGTGGTCCTGATGGCTGGCTGCTTTCTGGCGGCATCTTTTTTCGGGTAGTACCATGCGGCCATCAATATCGGTTTTGCCCTGATCGGTTTTGGCTGGGCGGCCATCAATGTCAATTCCTTTCCCATGGTGGTGGAAATATCAAACAGCGGCGATGTGGGAAAGTATACCGGGTATTATTATACCTTTTCCATGGCCGCGCAGGTGGTGACGCCGATTCTGTCCGGCTGGCTGCTGGAGCATGTCTCCTACAGGACGCTGTTTCCCTATGCCACGGCGTTTTCCCTTCTGGCGCTGCTGACCATGTCCCAGGTCAGGCACGGGGATTCCAGACCGGAGAAGAAGGAAAGCCTGCTGGAAAATTTTGATGTGGATGATTAGTTATTTCCAATCGCCGCACCAGGGCGGATATTTTGAGGACGCAATACAGAGGGCTCTCACGCCGGAATGAATGCTGAGGGTCTTTTAAGATGGAGACAGATATGAACTGCAAAAAAGCATTGATAACCGGAATGACCGCGGCGGCGGGTATCGCCGGATTGTACCTTGCGGCAATCTCGCCCCGCGGCAGGAAGAACCGCGTGGACCGAACGCCTTTTTTTTATAAGCCATCTTCCGGCCATGAGCGGTGGTTATATGCCCATCGCGGGCTTCACGACAATGACAGCGAGGCTCCGGAGAACTCCATGGCAGCATTCCAGAGGGCGGTGGAAGCGGGCTATGGCATTGAGCTTGACGTCCAGCTGACAAAGGATAAGATACCGGTGGTTTTCCATGACAATACCCTGAAAAGAGTCTGCGGGGTGCCCGGCTGCGTCAGCGATTATACTTATGAGGAGCTGCAGAATTTTCCTCTCTGCGCATCGGAGGAACGCATTCCCAAATTTGCGGATGTGCTTCAGCTGATCAATGGACGGGTGCCGCTGATTGTGGAGTATAAGCTGGAGACCTTTGATACGGAGGTTTGCGTATTGGGAAATGAACTTCTCAGTAAATACCAGGGAATGTACTGTATTGAATCCTTCCATCCGGCGGCAGTGCATTGGTATAAGAAGCATCGGCCGGATATCATGCGCGGGCAGCTGTCCATGAATTTTATGTCGGAGCCTGAGTACCGCGGAAAACCCATATACTGGCTCATGACCAACCTGATGTTTAATTTCTGGACAAAACCGGATTTTATCGCCTATGACCACCATGGGGCGGACAATTTGTCCTTCCGGGTTTCCACAAAGCTTTTTGGAGCCTTACCTGTCGCCTGGACCGTCAAGAGCGGGGAGGAGATGCAAAGAGCGCGGAAGAGCTTTCAGATATTTATTTTTGACAGCTTTATACCGGATGAGAATAATTAAGAAAGAATATAACGAAAACAGATTCTCACTTCAAATCATTTCCCACTCAGCCTGTCCCCGGCATACCTTAATAGAAAAGACAAATTCGCCGGGGCAGGTATGATCACCTTTGACAATGTTTCTTTTGCTTATCATTCCCTTCGGGGCGAGACCCGGGCGGTAAGCCATTTAAGTTTTCGGGTGGAGCCCAAAAGCTTTGTGAGTATGGTGGGACCTTCCGGCTGCGGAAAGTCCACGATTCTTTCGCTGATTGCGGGGATATTGAGCCCGCAGGAGGGGGAAATCCGATACGATTCTGACAAAAAGCCGGTCATCGGCTATATGCTGCAAAAGGATCATCTGTTCTACTGGAGGACCATCTGGCAGAACTGCCTTCTGGGGCCGGAGATCCAGAAAACAGTGGATGAAAATACGAAAGATCGCCTTGCACAGCTTCTGAGAGAATATGGGCTCTGGGAATTTAAGGACAAAAAGCCGCAGGAGCTGTCCGGCGGCATGAGGCAGAGGGCGGCGTTGATCAGGACGTTGATTTTGAATCCGGAACTGCTGCTTTTGGATGAGCCTTTCAGCGCTCTGGATTTTCAGACGAGGCTTAAGGTGTCCGACGATATTGCCCGTATTATCCGGGAGCAGGAGAAGACGGCGATATTGATCACCCATGATCTGCAGGAGGCCATCAGCCTGGGAGACCGGGTGCTGGTGTTAAGCGGCCGCCCGGCCAGGCTGGTCCGGGATGTGCCGATCCGCCTGACAAAAAGCGGGGATGATTTGTTGTCCGCCAGAAACGCGCCGGAATTTAACGGCTATTTTAACATGCTGTGGGAGGACCTGAGAGGAGAGGAGGAAGACAATGAGGGATATCTGTAAGACACAGAGTCTACTGCCGGGGCAGGAAAAGAATCCGGAAACGGCACAGGGAATGGATGATGAGGAAAATAAGCCGGAAGCGGCAGAGAGAATGGATGATGAGGAAAAGGACCCGAAAGCGGCAGAGAAAATGGATGATGAGGAAAATAAGCCGGCCGGGAGAGTAAAGGACAGGAAGAAGACTGCCATGTCTGACCAGGAACGCTATGTACATGAGCACCGCAAAAAACACCACCGGATCACGGCCCTGCGGCTTTTCATTCTGGCCGCCTTTCTTATTCTGTGGGAGATTGCGGCGAAAACCGGGCTGATTGACAGCTTTTTCTTCGCCAGTCCCTCGATCATAGCGAAGTGCTTTCTGGAGTTGCTGGAGAAAAATACGCTGGGCGTCCATCTGGCGGCCAGCATCGGGGAGGTGCTTTTTTGCTTCGCGCTGATCATCACGCTGTCTCTGGCGGCCGCGGTTCTGCTGTGGTGGAGCGACTTTCTGAGCCGGATTCTGGAGCCCTTTTTAGTGGTGCTGAATTCCCTGCCCAAATCCGCGCTGGCGCCTCTGATCATTGTCTGGATCGGCACCGGCACGAAGGCCATTATCGTGGCGGGCATTTCCGTGGCCCTGTTTGGCAGCATCATCAGCCTCTACAGCGGCTTCCGGGAAACTGACGAGGAAAAGATTCTGTTGATTCGCTGCCTTGGCGGCAGGAAGCGGGATGTGCTGGCCAAAGTGGTGCTTCCCTCCGGAATTCCCAATATTTTCAGCGTCATGAAGGTGAATATCGGCCTGGCGCTGGTGGGCGTGGTCATTGGGGAATTTTTTGCGGGCAGGGTCGGTCTGGGCTACCTGATTATTTACGGGACACAGGTTTTCCAGTGAAGAGGCATTTAGATAAAAAAGCTATCGTGGGCGATTTTCCCTGTAAATAAAGGATTTTTGGCGCTTTGAAGGACTATGAACGGATGTTCAAATTAGAGGCTTGCGCGGTGTGAAGTTTGCAAGTATAATGAAAAACAGATAAGGGCGCTACAAGGATATGAGCGTATGAAAAGGAAGCTTACAGAGAAAACTTATAATGAATCATCTGACAGTTACATTGAAATGAGGTGATGACATATGTGTACACAAAATGAATTAGATACAATATTGGGCGAAGTGACAAAATCCTATCGTTCAACCTACGGAAATCGGATATCTAAAATTGTTCTGTATGGTTCCTATGCCAGAGGTGATTACCGTGATGATTCGGATATAGACATTGCTGCCATCGTGAAGGGGCCGCGTCGTGAGTTGCAGGATGAGCTTAAGAAGGTATGGGAAGTTTCTCATGATCTGGGTCTGGAATACGGTATCATGGTTTCTCCTACGGTCATTCCCCTTGATGAATTTGAGGAGTGGAAGGATGATCTGCCTTATTATAGGAACATTGAACAGGAAGGGATAATAGTTTCCACCATTCCATCAATTTCATCTTTTAAGGAACGCATTATGGGAGTGTGAAATGCCTGTTTCATATTTGATGGAAATGATGGAAAAGTGGAATGTTTCTTTGTCCATAAAGGTGAGTTTGCTGAAAATACGGATAAGCGATAGGCAAAAAGGAGGTGGCTTATATGTTGGCAGCAGTGAAAGGTGTTGTACGGGGAAATACGGTGGTAATTGAGAATGATGATATACGTGCCTATGATGGTTCGGAGGTCATTGTGACTTTATTAGACTATCCTTTTAAGACTCATGATAAGGGTAAAAAAAAGGCAGATCTTGACTGGGACAGTTTTGTGTTACCTAGTACCCGTGGCAGGAATGTTGATGAATATATGAGGGAGATGCGCGATGGAGATAGAATATAGGAAGGTATTTATT
>JAJQCU010000273.1 GCA_021202575.1 Lachnospiraceae bacterium | reverse complement strand
GCTGTTATTATGATTTGTGATATTTTTCCTTACCTTAGCGGTGTTTTTTAGTGTGCATATAATCAACCGCACCGGTGGGTTGGTTTAACGAGAGGAGAGAATGAGACGGGCAAGGCGGCTGTTTTAATGAAAGAAGAGAAGGAAGCAGACAAGGCCGTTGGCTTAATGGGAAAGGAGACCGAAACGGATAAGGCTTCGGGTTTCATGGAAGAAGAAGTTGGAAAGAACAGGTTCACAGGCTCAGAAGATGGAAGAGCTGAGGGGATGAAGCCGGAGAAGGAGATGGACAAATCAGGTGAAGATATGGAATGGAAACTGAAGGAAGTAAAACAGCCGGTGCACCTTTACCCGGATAAATGGCAGCAGCTCTGTGCTATTTATCCCATTGTGCATCCCTTTGGCGACGCCCGCGGGTATCTCTCCATAGAGCCGAGGGATTTTGTTATTCTCCAGGAACGCTGTCAGGCGATGGTACAGAACAGCTTTCTGCTTCATGGTTTTTATCAGTATCGCCATCTGCTTCTGGGCAGACAGAGAGGCGAGCGGGGAATGAACTATTATCTGGGAGTTCCCGGGGTTTTGTATGAGAAGGAGCGTGCCGCGGCCCTATTTTATGGCTTTGAGGGCTTTGAGAGCGCAAGGGTACCGGCACAGGAGGGAAGCTTCGGATATTATATGAAGAGGGTGCAGATATGAAATTTTATAAATGGCTGTTGTGGGAATTCATAAAACTCGAAAAATGTTGTTGTCTGGCAGGGGCCGGACTTAAAATTCTTGACAGCCCGGGATAATTTTTACATAATGAGGTCAAGGAATGGCCAATAGAGTAATAGAGAACAATACTATGAGCAGAAAGAGAAAAATAAAAGCGCCGCATCAGACAAGGCACAGGGTTATTATGGTATTCAGCAGTTTGTTTCTGATATTAACCCTTTTGTTGAATGCGGCGCTGAGTATGTCTGGATATTTCCTGGACGTATTTCTGGGGAATTCCTCCACCATTTCCAGTGAGGACGCTGAGGTGATTTTTGAGGATTCCGCCGCGTTGTCGATTGAAGCGATGGCTGACAGCGCTGTGCTTCTTCAGAACGAGGACGATACTCTGCCGCTTGACGACAGCATCACAAAGGTCAATGTATTTGGCTGGGCATCCACACAGTGGCTGGGAGGCGGCTCCGGCTCCGGCGGCGTGGCGCGAGTTCAGACGGATCTGCTGACCGCACTGGAAGAATATGGCATTTCCTATAATGAGGAACTGACCGCAATGTATCAGGATTTTCACGGGGCAAGGGAATATGCGGCCCTGAGCAGTTATCCTGAACAGTCCGGTGAGCTATATGAGCCGTCGATCAACGATGAGGATTATTATTCTAAGGAACTTCTGGAGAACGCGCTCGCTTACTCTGACACTGCCCTCGTTGTGTTTGGCCGTTGGAATGGGGAAAGCAATGATGCTTCCATGCAGCAGTATAAACAGACCAGGAAGGATGGGGAAATCATCGTGGACAGCGAACGCACGCAGCTGGATCTCTCCACGGAAGAGGAAGAACTGCTGGCATACGTGGCAGCAAATTATGAAAATGTAATCGTGCTTCTGAACACGGGAAATGTCATGACATTGGAACAGATCGAGACCATCGACGGCGTGGACGCCTGTGTGCTGACAGGTCTTACAGGAACATACGGAGCTGAGGCCATTCCGAAACTCCTCTGGGGAGAAGAGTCATTTTCCGGGAAAACGGCGGATACCTGGGCCTATGATTTTTCCACCGCGGCCAGCTATGCGAATTCCGGATCGATCGGAGTGGGCAGTTATACCAACGCGGAAGGACTATACCCGGCAAACGGTACCAACAATGGGAATGTGGGAGCTTCTGTGGAGTACACTCAGGTCTCTTATGTTGACTATGCGGAAGGAATCTATGTGGGGTATAAGTGGTATGAAACCGCGGACGCGGAAGGCTTCTGGAACAATGTTTCCAACGAGTATGGAGAGGGGTATGAGGGAGTAGTACAATATCCGTTCGGCTATGGGCTGAGCTATACTTCGTTTGACTGGGAAGTGGTGGACGCGCCTGTGGATGGGACAGCGATCACGGATGCCGACACGGTCAGTATCACCGTGAAGGTTACGAACACAGGGGATTATGAGGGTCGGGACGTAGTAGAATTATACGCGACACCCCCTTATTATAAAGGGGAGATTGAAAAAGCTTCCGTGAACCTGATTGCGTATGAAAAAACGTCTGTACTTGCTGTCGGAGAGAGTGAAGAGATTGTCCTGACATTTGATGTGGCGGACATAGCTTCCTATGACGCATATGACGCGAATAATAATGGGTTTGTGGGTTATGAGCTGGACGCGGGAGAGTATATATTCTCGTTGCGCACGGACGCGCATACGTTGAAGGACTGTGAAAATGCCGAGATCGTCTGTACGGTGGAGGAAGGGATTATATTACCCGTTGACACGGATACCGGAAATGAGGTTTCCAACAAATTTACAGGAGAGGACGCGGTTGACGGATACAGCCTGGACGGGGGTGAACAGGGGATTGTTTATCTGAGCCGGGCGGATTTTGCGGGCACGTTCCCGGCGGAAAGCGTTTCCTCCCGTGAGATGCCGGACGCGGTGGCGGCGTTAAACCTGTATACCGAAGAAATGGCTCAGGACTGGATCGATGAGACTGACGAAGAAATTCGTGTCGGCGAAAATAACGGACTGAAACTGACAGAAAACGGAGTCCTGACAGAGCTTGGATATACGCTTGGCAAAGATTATGAAAATGAGCAGTGGGAGGCACTCCTTGACCAGATGACTGTGGAAGAAATGGAGAATCTGGTGTATCATGGCTATGCACATACAAACGCGGCTGACAGTGTGGGAAAAAACATGACCGTGGAACAGGATGGGCCGTCTCAGGCCGGAGGATTTTATGGGAATACTTCGACCACCGGCTTCCCTAGCTCCAGCACGCTGGCGTGCAGCTGGGATCAGGATCTGATGTACAGGATCGGACAGGCGCAGGGAAAAGAATGTCAGACGCAGGGGATAAACGGGTGGTATGCTCCCGCGGTGAACATTCACAGAAGTCCGTTCAACGGAAGGAATTATGAATATTACTCGGAGGACGCCTATCTCTCCGGAACCGCCTGCGGAAATGTGGTGGCCGGAGCGAAGGACATGGGAGTTTACTGCTTTGTGAAGCATTTTGTCTGTAATGACGGAGAGGCCTATATCTATCGGGATTCGGTATATACGTGGATGACGGAACAGACCCTTCGTGAAATATATTTGGAACCCTTCCGGATTCTGGTGGAGGATTATGATGCCACAGGTATCATGTCCTCCTATAACCGGCTCGGCGCGGTGTGGGCAGGCGGAAGCGAGGCGCTGCTGACGGGAATTCTCAGAGATGAGTGGGGTTTTGAGGGTGCTGTGATCACAGACTATTCGGACCATCATGAATACATGAACGGGGATCAGATGCTGCGCGCAGGCGGCGACCTGTGGATGGATGGGTTTAATTCAGGTTCGGCCAGTGTGGAAACATCCTCGAACAGTTATCAGCAGGCACTGCGCAGAGCTTCCAAAAATATTTTATATATGTATGCCAATGCGTTGGCGGTAAATCAGGACTATGTGGAGACGCACCCTGACGGGGTACTTGCATCGACCGGAATTACGAACAGCCTGGCGGATACAGTCAGGCTGGCTGTGAACTGTCTGGCGGCGTTGCTCATGGTATTGGCGGTCCTGGGGATTGTGAAGGACATTCGATATAAAAAGTAATGGAAAAAGTCGGGGAATCAGGCGGAAGAATGAGGGCATGGTTACATGATGCAGTACACGGATATCATTTCCATGATGACAATTGAAGAAAAATGTGCTCTCCTTTCCGGGAAAAGCACTTGGGAAACCAGAGACTTTCCTCACCATCATATCCCCTCCATCTGGCTGTCCGATGGGCCGAACGGCCTGCGCAAGCAACTGGGGGCGGCGGATCACCTGGGACTGAATGAGTCCCAGGCGGCCACCTGCTTTCCAACATCGGCGACGGTGGCCAATTCCTGGGACGAGGAGCTGGCTGAGGAGGTTGGCAGGGCGCTGGGCGAGGAAGCGGCGGCGCAGGGCATTCATGTCCTGCTGGGGCCGGGGCTCAATATCAAGAGAAACCCGTTGTGCGGGCGGAATTTTGAGTATTTTTCGGAGGACCCGTATCTGTCCGGCAAGATGGCCGCGGCTTACATACGGGGCATTCAGGAGAAAGGCGGCAGTGCCTGCCCGAAGCATTTCGCGGTGAATTCCCAGGAGACGCGGCGCATGGCCGGAAACTCCGTGGTGGACGAGAGGACGCTCAGGGAGCTTTACCTGACCGGTTTTGAGATCGCGGTGAAGGAAGGGCAGCCGAAAGCCATCATGAGTTCCTATAATCAGGTAAACGGGATTTACGCCAATGAAAATGAGCACCTCTTAAAAGAAATTTTAAGGGATGAGTGGGGCTTTGGCGGTGCGGTGAGCACGGACTGGGGCGGCGGCAATGATGTCGTGGAAGGCACGAAAAACGGCTCCAACCTGGAG
>JAJQCU010000170.1:1832-4602 GCA_021202575.1 Lachnospiraceae bacterium | reverse complement strand
TTTCACCTCGCTCAGAAACGGGATAATAACAAGTGCGGTACAAAATGGTAAATGTTTCATTATAAAATTTCCCTTTTCGTATTAATTTTTTTATAAAATCGAAAATTCTAACTTTTAAACGAATTAACGATATGATAATATGATACAAGGTACAAAAAGTCAGGAATCGAATGAGTACGCAAGGTACGCCCTTCTGGTGTGCGACGCGAAGCTGGTTCTTTAGGGCATTCGCATTTATGACTTTAGGAACCATGGTATCATATCCGTTTGTCGCTTTAATCATAGTATACGGGAAGGAGTCCCTGTGAACCTGGAAAAACTGGAAATCGAACACCGCGTCAGCCTCTTATTTGAAATGCTGGAAGCCTCCCACGGCCTGTACCACTGGGTCTACGACAGGGAAGGAAACCTCCTTGAGACCAACGCGGAGGATAACACAATGCATGTCATTTTCGCCGCCACTGACTGTATGCAGGTCATGACTGACCATGCGGCTTCCTCTGATACGCCCATCATACTCAGCGCATCCCTGGGACTGCTCTGGATTGCCGCCTTTGCAAAAAGCGACGGCCAGCCTGACCGGATGTATGTGCTGGGTCCCGCCTTTCACACGGAGATTTCTCTGAAAACCATTCAGAAAGAATTACAAAAGCACCAGATTCCCGGCTCCTGGAAAGTGAATTTTACTCAGCTTTTGACCCACCTCCCGGTCATTTCCGCCAACAGCCTGCGGCGAATGGGGATCATGCTCAATAATTGCGTTTCCGGTGAAAAAATCACAGTGAACGATGTTGCCTACCAGGCAGAGCAGCTCCCCGCGCCCACGGAAGATAACCGTAAGGACCGCCACCGCACCTGGATGGCCGAGCAGAACCTCCTGGGAATGGTGCGGGAGGGCAACCTGGATTACCAAAACGCTGTTTCTGAAGCCGGTTCCGTCAGCAGCGGCGTCGGGTTCCGCCCTGATTCTCCCATTACGCAGGCCCGCGTCAGTGTCATCGTCTTTACCTCCCTGTGTACCAGAGCCGCCATCGACGGCGGCATTTTGCCTGACATCGCTTACACGGTGGGAGACGCCTATATCCAGCAGGTCAATGACTGTGATACCATCTCCCACCTGGCCAACATCAGCCACGATATGTATGACCGTTTTGTCCGCATGGTTCATGAACACCGCCGCCGCAAGGACTTAAGCAAGCAGGTGCAGGCCTGTCTGGAGTATGTCCAGCTTCACCTGGAAGATGATTTCGATCTGACGCAATTGGCGAAGCGCTTGGGCTACGCGGACTATTATCTGACCAGAAAGTTCCGTCAGGAGATGGGCATATCCTTAAACGAATATGTCCGCAAGGCTCGCGTGGAACGCGCTTGCACACTATTGACCACCACTGAAGACAGCTTACAGGAAATCTCCGACCGGCTGCACTTCTCCAGCCGGAGCTATTTCTCTGTCGTCTTTAAGGAGATTACAGGCATGACTCCTGCGGAGTACCGGGAGAAAAATCAGAACGCGTGATTTTTCACATTCATCCTTCTGCAGGATTCTGCCCGGGATTTATCCCGCTGCCTGATCAGCTTCAATTTCATAAAAAGGCAGCTCATTTTAACTCAAATTCCAGAAAATCCACCTTTCCTGCGCCGCGGTATTTGAAATATAACGCCGCTGTGCCGGTCTTTTTGATTATTACAGCTTCCGATGTCATCCAATCCGCGCTTTCCGCAAATGAAATTTCCGCCAGTACTTTCCGGCAGGCTTCATCCGCGGCAACTATGAGTTCCCCAGCATCTCCTCTGGTCGTAACCGTCATTGAACAGGCCCCCTCAAAAGCAAAATATTTAAACCCGATCAGCGTCCCGTCCTGTATATTTGTGATAAAGCGTTCATTTCCCTCATGCGTGATAAACGGGATATCCGCGTTCACCACCGTGTTGGTGGCATGCGGCATATGGCCGTTCGTCAGATTGCAGGCATAAGGAGACGGATATACACCCGTTGGCTTCAGCGGCCCGCCGTTCAGTCCGCAGCTGGTGCATTCCACCTGGCGAATGATGCCGTCCTCTTCAATCACCACCGGCTCCGCACATGCCTGGCGACTATATGTAGAATTGTGCGTATGACGGTGATAAAAGATATACCACTGCCCGTTGATCTGCTCCAGGCTTCCGTGATTATTGGCGGAGAAATTCAGCCTGTCCTCATCCTTGCGTCCCTGATACCCCACATCAGCGTTGGAAATTATGGTACCCCGATCCCGAAAGGCCCGGTCCGGCAACTCGCTGGTGGCATAGCAAAGCTCGTGGCTTGCCTGCGAAGAATCGCGGAAATAATAGAGCATTCCGATTTTACGAATGGAGCTGGCCTCGTAAAAAGCATGCCCCTCAAAGCCGCTGCCCAGTGCCTGAAACTGTCCCGGCACAATCCGCTGCGGCTCGTTGGAAATCGTCAGCATATCCTCATCCACCTCCACGGTGTTGGCTCCCATCAGACAAAGCTTTTCTTTTTTCAGATCCTCCAGGCTTCTTTTAAACATCATCTGCTCCACCTGATAAAGCGCCTCATGGGGCACCATTTTGGCCTCATGATCCAATGCCCCACCCTGGTTATGGGCTGCTGCCGCAATCAGGGACAATGACCAGCCATAATACAGGCGGATAACACCATTATCATTGATTACCGCGGGATCTCCGGGCAGATAGCGCTGAAACCGGCTTCCGTCCGGATTGCGCAGCGTCCCCAGATACTCATATTTTCCAGTGGGCGTATCACAGA
>JAJQCU010000170.1:0-1822 GCA_021202575.1 Lachnospiraceae bacterium | reverse complement strand
CAGCCACACTGATGGCCGCCCACAGGCCGGCATCCGCGCCATGCTCCATCACGTAATACAGATAATATCTTCCGTCATTTCCCTGTACCACATCCGGCGCGTACAGATCGTTGTGTGTCTTTGGATTATAATCCGGATCCTGTTCCGGCCTGTAAATCACGCCGTCACAACGCCAGTCACTTAAATCAGACAGGGGTGCCGACCAGCCCAGATAATCGCTCTCGGCGCAGTACCTTTGTCCACCCTCCGCGTCATGAGAACCGAAAAGGTAAATCCGGTCGCCAAACACATGAGGCTCTCCATCCGGGATATAGGTATCCAATGGTAAAAACGGGTTCATCGCCTGGTTTTTCATGTTGTCCTCCATTTAGACGATGCGCCGTCTGTACAGGCGGCGCGCCATCCTCTCTTCTTACTCGGTCTTTGACTCAGCCGCGGTTTCAGCCTTTGCTTCCACAACAGCTTATTCCGTCTCAGCCTTCACTTCAGCTGCCTCACCTTCGCCTGCCGCTTCCAACTCAGCCTTCTTTTTCGCTTCCCACTCCGGCGCCAGCTTCTCCAGCTTAGAAAACGCCAGGCAGCAGACACAGATGATGGCCAGACAGATCGCCGGTACCAGCGCCATGTCAATACGGATCATCAGAAGCGCAGACGCAGGCTGTTCGGATACACCTTCTGCGGAAACATAGCCTGCCACCATCAGCAGCATGCCTGTCACCCAGGCTCCGAGAGCCGCTCCTGCCTTGGAGGCAAAATTGGACAATATCGCGGATGAACCATCCATACGCGGCAGGCCGATCATTTCATTGTAAGTACAGATATTCATAATAAACAGTACGCCGTAGTATGCGAGCGGCAGGGTCGCGAATGTTCCAAGCAGAGTCCCCAGCAGGGTTCCCACAACGGAACCGTTGGAAAGGAACAGGAATATATAACCCGCAATACCGATAATACCAAATATGGTAATCATCTTACCGATACCGCCGATTTTTTTGGATATCATGGGGAACAGCATCATGACCGGCAGCAATACCACTGAGAAAATCGAGGTAATGCTCATCAGTGTGATGTCTCCCACAATCCATTTCCAGTAATAAGTTCCTACCGCCAGGTTCGTGCAGATATTATAGCAGAGCATAATAATGGCATACAGCCAGACATATTTGTTTTTGGTAATCAGCTGAACAATTTCTTTGATTTCGATCTTATCCTGTTTTACAGACGCGTCAACGCTCGGATCTTCTTTGCAGAAGAAGAAACGCAACAGGCCAATGGCTGTGGACGGGATCATGATAATCGCGACCATGGCTGTCCAGCCGGAAGCTGTTGTCGCGATGGTACCCATCATAATCGGGATCAGCGCATTCATGACAATGGACCCTGCCATGGTTATGATACCTCCGTAGGAGGCTACCTTTGTAATCAGTGCCTTATTATTGCTGAAATGCCGGATCGTATAAGGATTTATCGCTGCCGCACGGAACGTGGAAAACAGCGAGAAGGTCAGCGTATACATACAGAAGATCCAGGCACATTTAAAGAATGTACTCCATGCCGGGCTTGCCGCGAACAGGCCTATGGTACAGACAGTCATACCGACAATAGCCAGCTCATAGGGGCGGCCTTTTCCCAGTTTCGTCTTTGTGTTGTCCACAACATAACCTGCAAACAAATCCGTAAAACCATCCACTATCTTGGATGCCAGCAGCAGGGTGCCTACCACACCTGTATTGACACCCAGTGTATCAGAGGCATAAATGGACAGATAATTTAACATCAGAATATTGATCCACGCCGCCACGATATCCGAACTCTTCCACGC
>JAJQCU010000401.1:1796-4642 GCA_021202575.1 Lachnospiraceae bacterium | reverse complement strand
TTTCTCTCAAAGACCCCCGCCGCGTACAGGGCGGAATACTCGCCCAGAGACAGACCCGCCGCCACTGACGGGACAATTCCCTTTTCCTTTAATAAATCCGTCATTCCCACCGCGAAGGCCACCATACAGGGCTGGGTATATTTCGTCTGGTTGATCAGTCCCTCCGGATCCTCAAAACAGACCTTTTTTAAATCAAAGTCCACCCTCGCCTCATCAAAGGCCGCCCGGAATACCGGATATTTCTCATACAAATCCGCCCCCATCCCGGCGTGCTGGCTGCCCTGGCCGGCATATAAAAATCCTAATTTCATCTTACCTCTGTCTCCTGTCACTTTTCCCCTTCCAATAATACCTATAAGAGTTCACTGCCTTTCCCTCGCTTCTGTCAAAGCCCTCCGCGCCTTTCCATCCGCTTTCCATTCCACGAAAGAATCCTTTTATTTCCACTCCTGCTGTGTGGCTTCCAGCACATCCTTTCCACCCGCGTACAGCTCCTCGAAAATCTGCCGCACGGGCCGGATTGCATGGAGCATGCCCGCCACCTGGCCCGCCATCACGCTGCCGGTTTCCACATCGCCGTCGTTCACAGCCCTCCGCAGGCCGCCCAGGGTCAGCTTCTCCAGCTCCTCCAGGCTGGCGCCCTTTTTCTCCAGCATCAGGTACTCGCTTGTCATCCGGTTTTTCAGGATACGGACCGGGCCGCCGATGCTGCGCCCGGTGACAACCGTGTCAGAATCCTTTGCCTTCAGCAGCGCCTGCTTGTAATTCTCATGGATGGGGCATTCCTCACTGGCCAAAAGACAGGTTCCGATCTGCACCCCGCAGGCTCCCAGAGCGAAGGCCGCCGCCAGCTGTCTGCCATCGGCGATGCCGCCCGCCGCGATCACCGGAATATCCACCGCGTCGATGACCTGGGGCACCAGCGCCATGGTGGTCATCTCCCCCACATGGCCGCCGGACTCCGTCCCTTCCGCGATCAGCCCGTCCGCACCGGCTCTCTCCAGGCGCTTCGCCAGCACTGTGGCCGCCACCACCGGGAAAACCTTCACCCCGGCCTCCTTCCACATGGAAATATATTTGCCCGGATTGCCCGCGCCCGTGGTTACCACCGGCACATGCTCCTCGGCGATCACCTTCGCCATATCATCCGTGGCCGGGTTCATCAGCATCAGATTGACGCCGAAGGGCTTATCCGTCAGGCTGCGGCAGAGCCTGATCTGCTCTCTCAGATCCTCCGCAGAAAAAATGCCGCCGCTGGCGATCACGCCCAGCGCGCCGGCGTTGGAGCAGGCCGCCGCGAACCGGGCCGTGGCGATATTTGCCATACCGCCCTGAATAAAGGGAAACTCCGTTCCCAGGATCTCATTTAACTTCTGCATTACTTTTTTCTCCCATCTTTTGAATCAAGGTTCCCATACTCCGGCGCTGTCAGCCGATAAAAGCACGGCTCAAAACCCATCATTAATCTTCGCCTTAGCTTTTACCAACTGACAGCACCTGGTATCCCGGCACTGATTCTCCATATGTCACGCCAGCTCCGCCAGGGCTCCGCCCCAGGTCATGCCGCCGCCAAAGCCCACCATCAGCACCCGGCTTCCGGGGCCGATCTTTTTTAACTCCTTTAACTCCGCCAGAGCAAGCGGAATGCTGGCTGCGGAGGTGTTGCCGTACTCCTGGATATTTTTATAGCACTTCTCCTCCGGAATATGGAGCTTGCGCATCACATGGTCGATGATCCGGGCGTTGGCCTGATGAAGCACAAAGTAATCCACCTCATCCATGCCGATCTGCTTTCTGGAGAGCACCTGCTCGATGCATTTCGGAATCATTTCCACCGCGAAGCGAAACACCGCCGTCCCCTCCATGGAAATCAGAGAAGGCTCCAGGCTTCCCGCGCCGGGAATGTGCAGCAGCTTCTCATCGCCTCTGCAGCCCAGCACGGTGTCCATTAAGGGCCAGCTCTCCCGGCACTCCACCACCGCGGCTCCCGCTCCGTCCCCAAAGAGAATACAGGTGCCTCTGTCCTCCCAGTTGACCAGACGGCTCAGGGCCTCTGCGCCCACCACCAGCCCGAACTTCCGCTCAGAAGCGTTCAACAGGCACTCCATCACATGCATGGCCTCCAGAAAACCGGTGCAGGCCGCGTCCAGGTCAAAACAGGGAATATCCTCCGGCAGACCCAGATCGCGCTGCAACAGACAGGCGGCCGCGGGACAGAGATTGTCCGCCGACAGGGTAGCCACAATGCAGGCTCCAATCTGCTCAGGAGCAATCCCGGCGTCCTTAAGAGCCGCCCTCGCCGCTCCCAGACACAGATCCTCATGGCTCTCGGTAGTACACTCATGCCGGGTTTTAATCCCGGTGCGGCTCACGATCCACTCATCACTGGTCTCCACCATCTGCGCCAGATCCTCGTTCGTCAGCACCTTCCCGGGGACACACTTTCCCAGTCCGGTGATCTTTATTCCATCCATTCCCTTTCCTCTTCAAAATATTTTCTCATCAAAACAAAGAACCTGTCGATCAATAACTTATACAATTTGCAACTCCTAATACATGAACTCCAAGCCGTAAAATCCTCAGCACAGCTCACTGCGCCTACGTTTTTATCGTCTTTGCTTCATGCATCATCCGGCAGAATCCGCACAAGTTATTTTCCTTCAGCTCCCAGGCCGCCTCACGGCCTGCCCATCTCCCTGAATTTCCTGTACCTGCTCTCCTTAAGCCTGCTGCCGCTTTGCTTCATCAGAGCCGCAAACTGCGGATACAGCGCCGCCTCCAGCATTTCCACGGCCTTCGCCGGATCCTCGTGGGCGCCGCCCTCCGGCTCCGGCACAATCCCATCG
>JAJQCU010000401.1:0-1786 GCA_021202575.1 Lachnospiraceae bacterium | reverse complement strand
CGATGACGCCCAGACCCAGCAGGTCCTTCGCCGTCATCTTCATGGCCTCGCAGGCTTCCCCGCTTCTGGAAGCGTCCTTCCACAGGATGGAGGCAAAGCCCTCCGGGGAGAGAATGGCGTAAACCGCGTTCTCCTGCATCAGCACCCGGTCCGCTACCCCGAGCGCCAGGGCTCCGCCGCTGTTGCCCTCCCCGGTGACCACGGAAATGACCGGCACCTTCAGGCTGCTCATCTCCATCAGATTGCGGGCGATGGCCTCGCCCTGCCCCTTTTCCTCCGCCTCAATACCGGGATAAGCGCCTGTGGTGTCGATCAGGGTGATCACCGGACGATGAAATTTCTCCGCCTGCTTCATCAGGCGCAGAGCCTTGCGATAACCCTCCGGGCCGGGCATGCCGAAATTGCATTTCATTTTTTCTTCCAGGGTTTTGCCCTTCCTGGTGCCGATGACCGTCACCGGAACACCGTGATACAGGGCGACGCCTCCGAGGATCGCCATATCCTCGCGGCTCTGCCTGTCTCCCCTGCACTCAAAAAACTCCGTAAACAGGCCATCGATATAATCCCGGACGCCGGGGCGTTTCCAGTGTCTGGCGATCAGAAGCTTTTCCGCCCCGCTGAGCCGGGTTTCCCGGCCATTGCCGGGCGTTTCGCTTCTTTTCGCCCCGCGGCCGCTGACAACTCCCTTCTGGTGCAGAGTCAGAATTCTGATCAGCGTCTGGCGCATCTGATTTCGCGGTACCACCTGGTCCACAAAGCCGTGAGCCTCCTGAAATTCCGCCCGCTGAAAGCCCTCCGGAAGCTTCTGGTGAATGGTATCCTCAATCACTCGCTGGCCGGCAAAGCCGATCAAAGCCCCCGGCTCCGCCAGAATAATATCGCCCAGAGAAGCGAAGCTGGCTGTCACCCCTCCGGTAGTCGGATGGGTCAGCACGGAAACATATAAAAGCCCTTTTTCAGAAAAACGGGAGATGGCGGCACTGGTCTTGGCCATCTGCATCAGGGAAAGAATTCCCTCCTGCATTCTGGCTCCGCCGCTGGCGCAGAATAAAATCAGCGGGAGACGATGAGAAGCGGCATACTCCACCGCCCGGGTAATCTTTTCCCCAACCACGGTGCCCATGCTTCCCATCATGAAGCGGCTGTCCATGACGCCCACCACACATTTATATCCGCCGATGGAGCCAGCCGCCGTCACCACAGCCTCCTTCAGGCCAGACCTTGCGCTGGCCGCCTCCAGCTTCTTTGGATAATCAGGAAACTGTAACGGGTCCGCCGCCCCCAGATCCTCATCCAGCTCCTTCATGGAGCCATCGTCCAGGACAGAATTGAGACAAAAATAAGCGCCCACCGGAAAATGGTGGCCGCAATAGGGGCAAAGATACTGTTCCTGTACAATCAGGCGCTTATCGATCTCTCTTTGACAGTCCGGGCAGACAACCCTCTCCCCGAGGGCGTTCTGCTCCCTGACCGCCCTGTTGGCTAAAGACCTCGCGCGGTTTTTCGTAGATATTGAAGGCATGTTACTCCTCGCAGCTGCCCTTCCCTCTTATGAAAGGGAGGCCAGATAATTTACAATATCGCCGACGGTCACAAACTCCGCCAGCTTCTCCTCCTCGATCTGGACGCCAAACTCATCCTCCAGATTCATGGAGAGCTCCACACTGTCCAGAGAATCGATTCCCAGATCATCCTTTAAGGACGCCTCCATGGTGACCTTCTCCTCATCAACAGCCAATGTATCCACAATGATCTTCTTTACCTTTTCAAATTCCATCTTCATTTC
>JAJQCU010000317.1:3964-4667 GCA_021202575.1 Lachnospiraceae bacterium | reverse complement strand
GCCCCGAGAATCACCGCGTTTACAACCATCAGGGCGATCAGGCGGGCTGTGGATGATGGACTGTCCGTTAATAAAATACCCATAAATTCCTCCTGAACGTAACTCTCGCGCGGCCGCTCAAGATCCGGCCGCCTTACTCGCTTTTCTCACTATACACTTTTCAGAGGCTGTTGGCAAGAATTTTCTGAAAGTTTTAGAAAGTTTCCGCGGCATTGGTTCCATGGCAATGTTTCAGGCTTTTCCCGAAAACAGAATCTCCGGAAAGCCGCTCTTGCTCTTAACATTCCTCCCCGTTCCGTGCCATCATTTCCAGCTTTTCTTTTTTATAGGAAGAAAACCTCCCCTCGTCCAGCGCGTTTCTGATTTCCTCCATCATCGTATTGTAAAAATACAGATTGTGCAGCACCAGGAAGCGCATGCCCAGCATCTCGCGGGCCTTAAACAAATGATGAATATAAGCCCTGGAATATCTGCGGCACACCGGGCAGTTACAGCCCGGATCCAGAGGGCGGTCATCCAGCGCGAACCGGGCGTTGGATAAGTTCAGCCTCCCCAGGTTGGTGTAGGCGTGTCCATGGCGGCCGTTCCGGCTGGGATAGACGCAGTCAAAAAAGTCCACTCCCCTCTCCACGCTCTCCAGAATGTTGGCCGGCGTGCCGACCCCCATCAGATATGTAGGCTTGTCCGCCGGCAGATAAGGCAC
>JAJQCU010000317.1:3089-3954 GCA_021202575.1 Lachnospiraceae bacterium | reverse complement strand
CTCATGGGTCTCCCCCACGGCCAGCCCGCCCAGCGCGTAGCCGTCCAGCTCCATTTCAGCGATTTTTTTCGCGTGGTCGATGCGGATATCATCGTAAACCGCTCCCTGATTGATGCCAAATAAAAGCTGATGGGGGTTGATGGTATCCTCCCGCCCGTTCAGCTCTTCCATTTTGGCCTTGCAGCGGACAAGCCAGCGGGCGGTCCTGTCCACGCTGTCCTTCACATAGCGGTAATCCGCCTTGGAGTTGGGGCACTCGTCAAAGGCCATGGCGATGGTGCTGCCCAGATTGGACTGAATCTGCATACTCTCCTCCGGCCCCATAAAAATCCTGTGTCCGTCAATATGGGACTGAAAATAAACCCCTTCCTCTTTGATTTTGCGCAGGCCCGCCAGGGAAAAAACCTGAAAGCCGCCGGAATCCGTCAGAATCGGCCTGTTCCAGGACATAAATTTATGAAGGCCGCCCAGCTTTCTGACCACCTCGTCGCCCGGCCGGACGTGCAGATGATAGGTGTTGGAAAGCTGTACCTGGGTGCCGATCTCCTCCAGATCCGAGGTCGCCACTGCCCCCTTGATGGCCGCCGCCGTCCCCACATTCATAAACACGGGAGTCTGTATATCGCCATGGACGGTGTGAAGCACAGCCCGCTTCGCCCGCCCCTCCGTTTTTAATATCTCGTACATGATTCACCTCAGTCGTTATTCGCAGTCTCTAATGTAGCATACCGGCAAAAAAATGTAAACCTTCAACACAGCATTTCAATCCACGAAATCCGCGTCCGCCATCAACACATAATCTTTTTTGTTCACCATCAATACACAGCCCGCAATATCATGTTCATCATCAATACGTAATCCCCAG
>JAJQCU010000317.1:0-3079 GCA_021202575.1 Lachnospiraceae bacterium | reverse complement strand
CCCCGTGTTCGGCGTGATCAGCGACAGCATCAGATCCATGGTAAAAACCATGGTCAGGATAACGCACACCAGAATCCTCAGATGAGACTGCCTCCTCATTTTCCCCAGCAGATACGGCGCCGCGTAATAAACCGCGAACATTCCGAACACCCCGAAAAACATGGTGTCCTGGGGACAGATCCGCCCCTGCAGGTTGAGTGGGAAATTGCTGTAATCCCACCACTTCTGATGATAAAAGGTCTCCAGAAAAAATCCGGTCACATATTCCACAATGGCGCACAAAATGACGGAGCCAAGGTAAACCACATAAGGCCTGTGCTTCCAGTCCCTGAGAAGCGTGATCATCAAAAGCCCTCCCGTGCCGTAGATGGGAAGCCACGGCCCATGAAGAAAGCCCCGGTTGATAAACATTCCGTACCGCACCCCCACAAACACTCCCTCCCACAGCCATCCCGCAAAGGAAAACAGAAAAAAAATGACCAGCACCGCGTCCGGTTCCATGGTCCGCGCCCTGTCCAGTCTGATAACCTTGCTGTCCTTCATAACTTCCCCCAGTCCAATCCTGATTTCTCCATCCGCCGCAACAGTCCGTGCAGGCGGCATTCTTTTTTGTATTTATCTCCATTTTTTCCGGAAATATACGTTGCCATCTCAACTTTTGGAAGGTATAATAATCAGCAGACATTACTATTCGCAACGAAAAGGCAAAAAGAAATGATACCATGATTTGACATGGCAGGAGGAAGCATCATGGCGGGAAATTCATTTGGAAATATATTCAGAATCACGACCTGGGGGGAGAGCCACGGGAAGGCGCTGGGCGTGGTGGCGGACGGCGTGCCGGCCGGCCTTGCGCTGTGCGAGGAGGATATTCAGAGCTTTCTGGACAGGCGGAAGCCCGGACAGAGCGATATCTCCACCCCCAGAAAGGAGGCGGACCAGGTGGAAATCCTCTCCGGCGTGTTTGAGGGAAAAACCACCGGCACCTCCCTGTCCATGCTGGTAAGAAACACCTCCCAGCAAAGCCGGGACTACTCTCAGATCGCGGACTGCTATCGGCCCGGGCACGCGGATTATACCTATGATGAAAAATACAGCTTCCGGGATTATCGGGGCGGCGGCCGCTCCTCCGGCAGAGAAACCATCGGCAGGGTCGCCGGCGGCGCCATTGCCTCCAAAATTTTAAAGGAAATGGGAATCGATGTGTACGCCTACACCACGGCCATCGGACCTGTCCGGATTGACCCCGCAAATTTTGACAAGGCCGCCATTTTGCGAAATCCTACAGCCATGCCGGACAACGCCGCGAACGAAAGGGCTCTCGCCTGTCTGAAGACCGCACGGGAGAATTCTGATTCCATGGGCGGCGTCATGGAATGCATCGTGACCGGCCTGCCCGTCGGCGTGGGCGACCCGGTGTTTGAGAAGCTGGACGCCAACCTGGCCAAAGCCGTCATGAGCATCGGCGCCGTGAAGGCCGTGGAGGTCGGCGACGGCGTCCATGTGTCCGAAAGCCTGGGCTCTGAGAATAACGACGCCTTTTTCGCCGACGAGACCGGCGTTCACAAGGCCACCAACCACTCCGGCGGCACCCTTGGCGGCTTAAGCGACGGCGCGCCGGTGGTGATCCGCGCTTACGTCAAGCCCACGCCCTCCATCTTTCAGATGCAGCATACCGTCAATCGGGACGGAGAAAATACCGAAATCACCATAAAAGGCCGCCACGACCCCATCATCGTACCGCGGGCGGTAGTAGTGATGGAAGCCATGACGGCCATGACCGTGCTGGACGCCCTGCTGTTAAATATGACGGCAAGGCTGGACAGAATTGTGGAATTTTACCGGGACTGAAAACATCGCAACAAAACAGACCTATTCTGTGATGTGGATGTAATACATTTGAGCCTCAGCAGAAAACCATGAGAGGTGCGCAACCGCACCGTACTCCCCTACCGCGCGCCATACGGCAGACGACATGGAGCAGGCAGGCGGTAATCAGCAACAATACGGAGAAGGCTAAAGAAGGTCTTTCTGCCTTGCCCGGTATTTTCCGTGACATCGTGACCCTCCGGGACGAATTGCGGCAACATAATGATAACTCCTGAAAAGCAAATTAACTGGTTAACAATGACAGCACCTTGGGTCGGGCTCCCTTTTCATACTTAAAACCAAGAGCAAAGCGAATAATTTCAGGCATATAATATTTCTTGTCCGAAGAAATGAGATACCCCTGACCTTCCAATCTTGATATTTCCTCCCCCGTCAAATTTATCTTATCCAAGGTTAATGGTAACTGCTTTTCTGATTCTTCCATATTCTGGAATTTCTTTAGTATCTGATAAATTGACTTCATCTCTGATTCAATTTCTTTATATTTCTCCCGTGAACAATTAGGTATCGCTCGTCTAATATCAGTCGGCATAATATAACGATCCGTATAATATAAATTGGGTTCTGCCCAATTATCCGTAGCGAACTTTAAAAACCGAACAATGTCCCTTGCCTGCAATTGTTTTGTAAAATCTGATAATGCAGCTATAATCCAACGTGCGGAATTAGCCTCTCTGGAATCATTTCTCCCAAGTTTTTTCCCCCACAACAATTCCAGATTTGACTCGATCACCTCTCTGCTGGCTCTCGAAATATCAATATTCCCTTCAAATATAGAAGGTTCTACCTGAATTGAAATCCATAATGCAAGTCGCAACGCTTCTGTAGGATTCCACTTTAATTCATATCGTGCATATTGATTTTTGAACTGTTCAAAATTAACAGATATCGCATCAGCGGCCATGTCTTTTCTCACAAAAACAACAATTCCCAAATTTCCTTTTTGCAGGTTTCTCAGCTCATTTACAATATTCTGACAAATGGCACGAATCGCAATTTTCCAGTTCTCATCATTTTGAGGCTGCGGATTCATAAACAAATCTTCAAGCCCATCAATCAGAAAAACTGCCTTTTTCCCTCGCTGCTCCATATACTCATCAGCCTGTTCGAATGTCCTAAAGTAATCTCCCAGCATTCAGACCATCGTTTCGCGCAAGATGTCAGTCCAGTCGGTAATAGGTAAGTTATT
>JAJQCU010000211.1 GCA_021202575.1 Lachnospiraceae bacterium | reverse complement strand
GTAAAGGTCAGCCCCAGCTTCTCCCCTCCCGTACATCTGGTAATATGAGAGGTATCAATTCCCCGCGCGTCAAAATATTCTGTCACAAAGTCCCCGAACTGGTCATCGGAGCCCTTGCCCAGGAAACCGGCCTTCATCCCGTGCCTGGTAACGCCCACAGCGATATTGGCCGGGGAGCCGCCCACGAACTTTTCAAACACATGGACGTCCTTTAACGGCTTGAATTCTTCCCTTACCTGGTCATTGTAGGCCGGATTAAAATCAATGGCGACCCTCCCCAGAAGGATCAGGTCCAATGGTCTTCCTTCCTCAAAATCGATATATCCCATCACGCTCTTCCTCCTTCCTCGCGTGCCTTTTATGCGTGCTTTTGCGTGCCGTTTGCTTTGCGTTTATCATATCACTCCTGTTCAAAAGACACAAGTGCTTTTGATACTTTTCTCAATTATTTTTAAACAGCAGATTTCTTTTTGTAACTTATGTACAAAAATATGGGTCATCCGTGTTGATGACCATCAAAAACTATTGACCCGCCTGTCAATCTATGCTAAATTCAACTTAACATATTCTTGCGTGCTTTTTATTGTGCTTTTAAGATGGACAATATCAGAAGGAGGATACCATGAAATATACGATTGACACAGAAGAGAACAAAGCTTATCTGGAAGAGCTGACGCAGGAGCTTCTGCGCTTTGCCGTGCGTTTCCCATCCCCGGGCGGAAGCGCCTACTATCTGCACGACGACGGCTCACCGTGGGTGGAGAAAACCCTGGACAACTACGAGACCTGCCGGATGATCCACAGCTACTGCATCGGCTCCTTCCTGGGATTCCCCGGAAGCGGAGAACTGGTACGGACAGGCTTAAAGAGCCTCAACGGGGAAATGGAGGATAAGGTCAACGGCGGATGGTATACCAGCATTTACGCTGACGGAACCGGAGTACCGAACAAGCTCTGCTATGCCCATGCCTTCGTCATTCTGGCCGCGTCTTCTGCCATGCTGGCAGGCATGGAAGGCGCCAGAGAGCTGTTTGACAGAGCCGTGGCTGTTTTTGACAAATACTACTGGGATGAGGAAGAAGGTCTGAGCCGGGATACCTGGAACGATGATTTCACGGTGCTTGACCCTTATCGCGGCATCAATTCCAACATGCACACGGTGGAAGCTTTCCTGGCCGCGGCGGATGTGACCGGCGAGGAGAAATACCGCGTCCGCGCGGGACGGATTATCAATCATGTGGTAAAGTGGGCTGAGGGAAATGACTGGCGGCTGCCGGAGCATTATACCAGCGACTGGATCCCGGATCTGGAGTGCAACAGGGACAAACCGGACGATCAGCTCAAGCCCTACGGCGCCACACCCGGCCATGGCATTGAGTGGGCCAGGCTGATTACCCAGTGGGCGCTGTCCACATACCCGGGACAGCCGGAAAAATACGAAAGCTACGTGAAAGCGGCTGAAAAGCTTTTTAATCGTGCGGTAAAAGACGGCTGGTCTGTGGATGGAGCCAGGGGAATTGTCTATACTACGGACTGGAACGGGACGCCTGTGGTCCACGATCGGATGCAGTGGACGCTGGCGGAAGGAATCAACACCTCCGCCGTGCTCTACAGGGTGACAGGCAGGGCGGAGTATGCCGCTTATTATCATGATTTTCTTCAGTATCTGGAGGAAGAGGTGCGGGATCACAAGTACGGCAACTGGATTCATCAGCTGGACCGGCACAACCGGAAGCTGGAGACCGTCTGGCCGGGGAAGCCGGATATCTATCACGCGCTGCAGTCCATGCTGATCCCATATTGTGACCCTTCGGTGTCTGTGGCCGTGGCTGTCAGGAATAAAACCGGAAAATAAAATATAAAACCGAAATTCCCGGCTGCAAGAATACAGCCGGGAATTTATATGTGCTTTTGCTCATTTGCTTCCGGTTGTTCAGTAAATATTATATTTCGTCCTGATGCTGATGTCCGTATACATCAGCGGCTGCTCCGGTTCTCTGCCCCGGCTAAGCTTATCCGCCAGCAGCAGGACCGCCCGGTATCCCTGAACATAGCACTCCTGGTCGATCAGCAGATCAATCGTCCCATCGTGTAAAAAACGGGCATTTTTGGGCGTCAGGTCATAAGCGATGACAAAAGGCTTTCTGGCGGGGCAAAGCTGTCTGAACGCGTCAGCTATCCCCGCCTGTCCGCCGGAGGTCACAAATATACCCTTTAATTCCGGATACACGGCCATCGTCTGTAAAATAATACGTTCCACTTCCTGTGTCCGGTCAGAGCTGCTTTGCACTCCCACTAACTCCATCCCGGGGAAGTCCGCCTTAAGCGTCTCCACAAAGCCGTCCACACGCCGACTCCCCGCCTCATTGGAAAAGCTTCCCGTAATTACAAGCACCTTTCCCCCGCCGCCCGCCATCATCCCCATCAGGCCCGCTGCGGTACAGCCGCTCCTGCGGTTGTCCAGACCCACAAAGCAAAGCCGGTCCGCCCCCGCAATATCGGAATTGAAGGTGATAACCGGAATGCCCTGTCCGGAAATCTGATTTAATTTCTGCCGTATGCTTTCACTGCTGACCGGCATGATCGCGAGCGCATCGATTCCTTCCTCCAGCAGCTCTTCCATCTGTCTTAGCTGCTCCTCCTCATCCACACCCTCGCTCTCCCTCATCAGAACCCTGATGTCCCTGCTTTCGAGCTCATCACTGGCGGCGTGAAGTCCTTTGTGTACCTCGATCATAAATGAGGCGCCGCAAAGCTGTGTAATCACGCCGATTTTTCTTTTCTCCGCTTTCCTGACGGTGGAAGGACTCCCGGAAACCCTTCCTCTTTTCGGCACATAATCCAGCTCTTTCGCAATCCTCTCAATTTCCGCGGCAGTATCAGGCGCAATCCTTCCTCTGTGATTCAGGGCCCTGTCCACCGTTCCTCTGGAGACTCCGGCCAGCTGCGCAATCTGTTGTATCGTTCCGGCCATGCTCCGCTCACCGTTCTTTCCGACTGCTTACTGAAAATTTCCATTCCGCAGCAAACTCACGCTCACTGAAGATATGCTCCGATTTCATATCATCCGGCCCACAGCTCTGAGAGCCAATGCCGTTCTGGCGATAGTCCAGATATAATTCTGTGTTCCCGGATCTGTTAAGCTCCTCCCTGTGCGTTCTCTTCGCAAGCTCGCCAGTGGTATATGGCAGCACCTGAAAGGAAAACGCGGGATTGCCTGTAACCGCAAGCTGGCGCTCCCCGTCCGACATTTCCACATACTCACAGCCGTAATGAGAACCGTTTTCCTGCGGCATAATATAATCGGTAAATAAATCCGCCGCGTCCGCGGAAAATAAAGACTTCCAGCAGGCCTGTCTCTTATCCGTGTAGCTTTCATCCGGTCCATAACCGTAGTAAACGACCTTTGAAAAGGTCTCCGGCAGGCTCATATGCAGGCCAAATCTCGGCAAAGGACACCGTATATCCGCCACACGCGCATTCACCCGGATCACAAAAGTCCCATCAGCCGCAATCACTGTCTCCGTCTTCAGCTTAAAAATATGAGGGTATACCGCATAGCCCAGCGCCAAGCCCGTCCCCACGCTTATCCTGCCGCCGTCTTTTCGGGAAATCTCCGTACCGTAATGCTTCGGAACCAGCCTGTCCAGGTACAGCATTTTCCAGCGGTCTCTGTTTGGGACGTCATTATCTGTGGGGGCGCGGAAGGTCTCATAACGCATTGGCGCCGTAAGCAACTCCTGTCCGGAGACGACCAAACTCTCAGGCAGACCCGTCCGGCGGGAAATCACATAACGGAATTGCTCCCCTGTTACCAGAATCTGTGCGGCGTTTTCCGCCACTGTCGATGAATACAGCTTCTTCTCATTTCCCGGTGTGAGGATTTTAAGGTCTCCCGCCACTCCCGGTACAGGCATCTCCGGATTCGCTGTATTTTCCGGTGCAGACACTCCTCCATCTGCAACCGCGAAAGTCGTTTCAGGACACACCACGCCGGCCTCTCCATACAGGGCCTTCTTTTTCAGGCAGATTTGCTCAAATCCCGCGCTGTCGCCCGTTTTGTGTCCACAGCCATCCGCTTTATAAATAAAATCAAATTTTACATACAGGCTCTCCCCATCCAGGTCGGCCAGTCCGGGAATGGTGACCAGCTCCTTTTTCTCCGGCGAAAGCTTCAGCTCCACTTCGCCTTTTGCGACAGCTCTGCCAAATTCCTCCACTGTGTAGACGCACCGCAGCAGATCCGACATTTCCGTAAAATCCATCGTATTATAAAACTCAAAAATGCCCTGGTCCAGGGAAATCTCCCTGACCCGGATGGGACGGTATACGTTCATAACCTCCCTGGAAGAAGAATACACCTCTCTCTTTGGCCCCACCATGGCGTCAATGCAGAAATTTCCATCGTGGATCTCCTCGCCGAAATCCCCTCCATAGGCGTAAACCGGTCCATGCTCATCGGTTCCTCCCAGGAAAATTCCATGATCCGCCCATTCCCATACGAAGCCGCCCATAAAGCATTCACTGCCGTAAATGATCTGCCAGTAGTCCTCCAGATCTCCGGGGCCGTTGCCCATCGCGTGGGAATACTCGCACAAAACCATGGGGCGCTTTTGGCCTTCTGAGCCGGCATAATCCTGCATCCACTTAAACGACGGATACATTCTGGAAAACATCGGGAAAAAATCCA
>JAJQCU010000204.1 GCA_021202575.1 Lachnospiraceae bacterium | reverse complement strand
TGACCCAGTAGGGTCAACATCAAACCACCAGCAGGGCTGGTGGTTCGTGACTTTTATAGAGAATAAGGCATAGAAAGAATTGCAGGTCAGAGCGGTGAGCCATGTGGTTCACCGCGACCTATTTGCGATATTATTATATAATTTCGGAGGAAAAATAACCTTGAAACCCTACGGCGTAAATGAACTGAGACGAATGTACCTTGACTTTTTCGAGAGCAAGGGACACCTCAAAATGAAGAGCTTTTCCCTGGTGCCCCATAACGACAACTCTCTTTTGATCATCAATTCCGGCATGGCCCCCTTAAAGCCCTACTTCACAGGCCAGGAGATTCCCCCCAGGCGCCGGGTGACCACCTGC
Source organism: Lachnospiraceae bacterium (assembly GCA_021202575.1). Lineage (GTDB taxonomy): Bacteria > Bacillota > Clostridia > Lachnospirales > Lachnospiraceae > RGIG6307. Next base: position 4,338 of record JAJQCU010000204.1, on the reverse strand, counting down.
CAGAAATGCGTGCGCACCGGCGACATAGAGAACGTGGGCAAAACCGCCCGCCACCTGACCTTTTTTGAGATGCTGGGCAACTTCTCCTTCGGGGATTACTTCAAGCATGAGGCCATCGCCTGGAGCTGGGAGTTTCTGACCCAGGTGATAGGCATGGATCCGGCGAGACTCTATCCGTCCATCTATTTTGAGGATGAGGAGGCTTTCAATATCTGGACAAAGGAGATCGGCGTGCCGGCGGAGAAGATCACCCGCTTTTACAGAGATGAGGACGGCAAGTGCGATAACTTCTGGGAGCACGGCGCCGGCCCCTGCGGCCCCTGCTCCGAGATTTACTATGACCGCGGTGAAAAATACGGCTGCGGCAAGCCCACTTGCGGCGTGGGCTGCGACTGCGACCGTTACATGGAGGTCTGGAATAACGTCTTTACCCAGTTTGACAACGACGGCCACGGCAACTATACCGAGCTGAAGCAGAAAAATATTGACACCGGCATGGGCCTGGAGCGTCTGGCCGTGGTGGTGCAGGATGTGGATACCGTCTTTGATATCGACACCATGAAAGCCATCCGGGACCGAATCTGTGAGCTGGCGCAGACAGAATATGAGACAGACCCGGTAAAGGACGAGTCCATCCGTCTGATCACCGATCACATTCGTTCCTCCACCTTTATGATTTCCGATGGCATCATGCCCAGCAACGAAGGCAGAGGCTATGTGCTGCGCCGTCTGATCCGGCGGGCCGCCCGCCATGGCAGGAAGTTGGGCATTCAGGGACAGTTCTTGGCGGAGCTTTCCAAGACTGTCATCCGTGAGTGTGAGGACGGCTATCCGGAGCTGGCGGAAAAGAAAGAATTCATCTTAAACGTGCTGACCCAGGAGGAGGGCAAGTTCAATAAGACCATCGACCAGGGCCTTTCCATCCTGACCGCTATGGAAAAGAGAATGGCCGATACGAAGGAAAAGCTTTTAAAGGGCGAGGATGCTTTTAAACTGTACGATACGTATGGTTTTCCGATGGATCTGACCGAGGAGATTATACACGAGAGGGGCTTTGAACTGGATGAGAAGGGCTTTGAGCGGCTGATGCAGCTGCAGAGAGAGACCGCCCGAGCTGCCAGAAAGACCACCAATTACATGGGCGCGGACGCCACGGTGTATGAGCAGATCGATCCGACCATTACCTCGCAATTTGTGGGTTACGATCATCTGGAGTACACATCAAAGGTGCTGGCCCTGACCACGGAGACTGAGGTCGTGGAGGCTGTCAGCGACGGGGAGCAGGCCACCATCATTGTGGCTGAGACGCCGTTCTATGCCACCATGGGCGGCCAGCAGGCCGATGTGGGACAGATCATCGGGGACGGCTTTACCTTTGAGGTGAAGGACACCATAAAGCTTTTGGGCGGCAAGGTAGGCCATGTGGGCGTGGTTACTTCCGGTATGACCAAGGTGGGCGACACCGTCACCCTGAAGGTGGACGCCGCCAACCGAAGGAATACCTGCAAAAATCACTCCGCCACCCATCTGCTGCAGAAGGCTCTCCGGGATACTCTGGGCACCCATGTGGAGCAGGCTGGTTCTTATGTGGACGGCGACAGGCTGCGCTTTGACTTTTCCCATTTCTCCGCCATGCCCCGTGAGGAAATCAAACAGGTCGAGCTTCAGGTCAACGAAAAGATTGAGGAGGCTCTGCCGGTTGTGACGGAAATCCTTACCATTGAGGAAGCCAAAAAGACCGGCGCCATGGCGCTGTTCGGTGAAAAGTACGGAGAGACCGTGCGTGTGGTGGAAATGGGCGATTATTCCAAGGAATTTTGCGGGGGCACCCATGTGGAGAATACCGCTGTCATCGGAAGCTTTAAGATCCTGTCAGAGTCCGGCGTAGCCGCGGGCGTGCGCAGAATCGAGGCGGTTACCGGCACCGGTGTACTGAAATATTATGAGCATCTGGAGGACATGCTGAACGGCATCACACAGGTGCTTCGGATTTCACCTTCCGAGGCTGCGGACAGAATCCGCCACCTGATGGCTGATTTAAAGACTGCCCAGTCTGAAAATGAATCCCTGAAGGCAAAGGCGGCGCAGGCGTCCCTGGGCAATGTAATGGATCAGGTCAGAGAGGTGAAGGGAGTGAAGTATATCGCCCAGGCAGTGCCGGGGGTAGATATGCACGGACTCCGCGATCTGGGCGACCAGCTGAAGGAAAAGCTGGGAGAGGGCGTGATCGTCCTTGCCAGCGAGTTCGGGGGCAAGGTCAATCTGATTGCCATGGCTACGGACGGCGCCATGAAGTCCGGAGCCCACGCGGGGAACCTGATTAAGGGCATCGCGGCCCTGGTGGGCGGCGGAGGCGGTGGCAGGCCCAACATGGCGCAGGCCGGCGGCAAAAATCCGGCGGGAATTCCCCAGGCTATGGAGGCTGTCGAGGGGCTTCTGGGGCAGCAGATCAAAGAATGAGATGATCTCAAAGCGCGTGAAAGCTGAACAGATTACAGAACTTTGGCACCTTTGAACCCGAAAGGATTGAAATAATTTATACAGTTTAAAAGAGGATGTCTCAACAGCCTTCAACAGCTCAGGATATCCTCTTTTTACGTATAATATAGAACGGGATAATAGCCGCAAAAGCTGAGACTGTTATCCCGTTTATTGTTTGTTAATCTGTGGAATATGGAATGCGTTCAGGTTCTGTCTTACTCCAGTACCAGCTCATCCCATCTGCTCTCAGATACCAGAGCGATATAGGTCTTGCCGGTGTTTAAGGTGATTTCATTGCCGTCCATATCATAGTATTTGGTCTGCTCGTAATCCCAGCCCTTGCTCCAGGTGATCGGGATGGCGCTGCCGCCGGTGATATAATAGCCCTCACCGGACTCATTGAGGATATTGAACTGCATGTAGCCGTTCTCATCATACTGGGTCACGCTGGCGCACTGCAGAATGACGTTGGTAAAGGCAAGCTGGGCGCTGTCGTTGGCCAGGTCAACGTGAGCCTTCCCATACTCTGAGTACAGGTATGTACCGCTTTCCTCATCATAATCAAGCTGGGAGGAGTTGTGCGGGAAGGGAAGGTCCACCAGTGTGCAGGCGATGGAATCGCTCTCCGCGGACAAATCTACCGGATTCGTCTCATCGGCGAACTGGAACGGCACTCCCTGATACCATTCGTTATACTCCGAGCTGATGCCGGCGGAGCTTAAGCGGCTCTCGATCTCCCCGGTGGTCACATACTCGGTGAATTCGTAGGCCTTGCCGTTGGCAATACGGGAGAAGCCGCCGCTCAGATGATCCACCCAGGCGTTGGTCAGGTAAGCGTCAATGTAGAAGGGACCGCCGTCATGAACGAGAATCGCGTTGTATTCAGGCGCGATCATCAGGTTGGTGGGGCGGGTGCTGCGGATGCTGCCAAACTGGGTGATGCTTCCCCAGTCCTTGACAATGCACATAAAGCGGGTGATCTCCCCGTTGGCCGTGCTGTTCATCATCTCATAAACGATGTCGGCCTGGGTCAGGCCGTAGTGATCCAGGGCGGTGGATTCATTGTCCACCATGATGGCTACCGGACGCTGATTCTCCAGAGATTCATCGATCCATTCGTTGGTCAGCTCACTGCGGTACATTCCCTCGCGGCTTTCCTCCTCGACAACCGCCTCTGTTTCCTGCGCCTCCTCTGTTGTGCTTTCGCTTTCCTCGTTCAGCTCCTCGGTGAGATCCACAGTCGCAACCCGGGTCTCCTCCTCAGAGGAGCTTGAGTTCCCGCACCCGATCATCAGGCCGCAGGCTAAGGCCGCGGAAAGCAGAAGCAGCAATGGTTTCTTTTTCATCTTGGGTACTCCTTTTTATTTTTATGGAAAATAAATGTTCATCCATGATGATACCAGCACTTCGCGGGAATTGCAAGTGGTAAATAAAAGGTAAATAAAATCTTAAGCTTTCCTGCTTTTGGCATTTTTTGCCGGGATTTTTGAAAATTTATCTTGACGTTGCGGCTTTTTATGATATAATTACTTTCGTGGTCATGAATCGTGAGCATAATAACCCGTATCAGTCATTATTGCTTGAAGGGACTGAAGGGAGGTCAGGTGTAGATGTCTAGCATAATTGTCAAAGAGAATGAAACTTTGGACAGTGCTCTGCGTCGCTTCAAGAGAAGCTGCGCAAAGGCGGGGATTCAGCAGGAGATCCGCAAGCGCGAGCACTATGAGAAGCCGTCCGTAAAGCGCAAGAAGAAGTCCGAAGCTGCCAGAAAGCGCAAATATAATTAAACAAGGTGTAAGCCCCGCCGATGTGACATTGGCGGGGTATTTTTTATAAAGGAAGCGAATAAGATAATAA
>JAJQCU010000229.1:527-4706 GCA_021202575.1 Lachnospiraceae bacterium | reverse complement strand
GGCCAGCTCCTGCATGGTGCTGCCAGCGGCGGTAATCGCAAGCTTTGCCCCGTTCATTACATTCCACATATCCGGTACATCCTGCAAAACCCGCAGCCGGACGTCCTCTTTTTCCATTTCCCGCAGAACCGGAGCGCTCTGGCTGAAGCTGCCGCAGACCACGCATATTTTTTCCCGCTCCGTCCAGGACTCTTTTAAAAGCCGACGGACAATTTTCTCCGACAGATGATACGGGTCGCCGCCCCCGGTGGTCACCAGAATATATTCCTCCCGGCGCTCTCCCCTGTGGGCCTCAAACTCCGGGCGCAGCGGCGCGAAGGCCGGCCCTCCCAGAATCTCCGTATGGGCTCCCCAGGCGGAATAGTCCATCCCGGCTCCGTAGATATTGCCGTTGATCACAGCGTCCACTGGACTGGAAAAGGCGTTTACATCGTCCATATAAGCCACTTTTCCCCACCTTCCGAGCGCCCGCAGATAACTGTCAGTCACAGAATAGCTGTCCACCAGGAACAGACAGCTTTCGGCAACTGCCTGAGCGTCGGCTTCCGGTTTCTTCCTCTTTTCCCGGCTCAAAAGCCGCTCCAGCGTGGGAATTTCCTCCTCCATCCGGCGATAGTCCGTGCCCAGCACCTCGCAGGGAAAGCCCGCCTTTTCTATAACTGATACAGCCCCGCCGTCCGCCAGAATGAAACACACCTCGCCGCCCTCATCCCGAAGCGCCATGCCGATGGACAGACAGCGCACAATATGCCCCATGCCGATCTGCCCGTTTCCGTCCGTCCGTATGTAAATTCTGCGCCTTTTTTCAGTCATAATCCTTCCACTCATTCTCAGGGGTAATATCAATCATATTTCATAATTCGTGATCATCAGATGCTCCGAATTTTTATCGTTGCGGTCCTGAAAGCTGACCATATATTTTTTGGCGAAGCTGCTGACAAAAAGCTTTCCCCCGTTTGCCGTATACATGCCATTACAATACAGGTTGCGGATAAATTCCGTATTTTTGATAATCAGCATAAATTTTCCCCGGCAATGATTGACCAGATAATTGGCCAGCCGCAGATGGGCATTCCTGCCAAACTCGTTCTGGGCATAAGTGGAAAACTCCGTATCATAGGGCGGATCCAGAAACACAAAATCATTTTCCCGGGGCTCATACATATTCAGAAAATCCTCAAAATCCATACATTCCACTACCGTTCTGCCCAACTGCCCCGTCAACGCCTCATCCGTAAAATAACGCGATTATTTCAGAATCGATTTTTTATTATAGGAAATACCGCCATAGGGGACGTTAAACTCTCCATTCCGGTTATAGCGGAACATGGAGGCATAGCAAAACTCCCGGACAAACAGATAAACAGCCGAAGCCGCGGGCTCCTCAATGGAAAGCTCCCGCGTGTGATTGTACAGATAGCGAAAATACATGTAGAAGCCGGCCTTCAGCGCGCCCTCCATATTGGCTGCCACATCTGCGGGCGGCAAATCTCCCTTTTCCAGCTCCAGCTTCGCCATTCTGACCAGCTTATTGCAGAGATTCCTCTCAAGCTCCTTCAGAAAAACCGGCCTGTCAAAGGCGATGCTCTCATCCAGCAGGGCATTCAGCTCCGGTTCATTCGCCTGAACGAAATCCTTAAGCCGTTCTCTCAGCTGTGCCCTTGTCAGCGTCTCCAAACTGCCCTCTGCCGACAAGTTCTCCAAATCTCCACTCTCAGCGGCTGTCTCATCTGCTATTCTTTCTCCAGACTCCCCGTTTTGGGAGCCTACATAATTCAAGCCTCTTTTATAATCAGTATAGAGCTCCTCCAGCTGCTCATAATGCGCCGACAATACTCCCTCCAGCGCCGTCCATGCCGAATCCGCCGCGGTCAGCACTCCCAGAAATTCCGCGTTCTGAGAACGGATCATCCCGTAAAGCCTCATCAGTTCCTCGGATTTGTCATTGATAAAATACGCTTCGCTTTCCAACGCGAAATAAACCGCGCCGCCGCCCACAAAGGGATCAAAAAAGCGCTCGCAGTTTTCCGGCAGATGGGGCAGAATATATGGTAATTCCTTCTCCTTGCCGCCCGGGTATTTCAATATGGGAGGAAGCTTTTTCGTCCGTTGTGTGATCGCCATCCGTATTTTCCATATCTTTCTCAGAAATTGTCCAAAAGCGCGGAGCTTTCCTATACAGAATACGCTTTTGGAGAAAATAAATCAACAAAAACATTTCCATATCTGCCTCTGCGAACTCACGGACTCACAACGATGGTAAAGCCGCGGCCAGCCGCAATATCTCAGAAGCGCACAAGGGCTTCATAAAAAGGGCCAGAACGCCGGCAAAAACGCGACGCCCTGACCCTTTTACTTACATCATGATTAAAGCAGCAAAATAATATGTCATTGCGGTCCCCAAGGTCATAAATGCGAATGCACACCCGAAGGGCGTACCTTGCGTACGCATTCGATTTCTGACCTTTTGTCCCCTGTATCACATAATCTTACGGAACAGCGCCTTAAAGTCCTCCACGGAAGCTTCCTTTGGATTGCCAGGAGCGCAGGCGTCCGCCGCCGCGGACTGAGCCAGGAAATCCAGATCCTCCTCCCTGAGCTTTTCCAGTCTGGTGGGGATACCCACGTCCACGGAGAGCTGACGAACCGCGTCCACAGCCGCCTTGCGGTACTCATCCACGCTCATGCCCGTGGTGTCCACGCCCATCGCCTCAGCAATATCCTTAAACTTCGTGCCTGTAGCGTCAGCGTTGTACTCCATCACGATGGGCAGCATCATGGCGCAGGCCACGCCGTGAGGCGTATCATAGACAGCTCCCAGGATATGGGCCATGGAGTGGGCGATGCCAAGACCCACGTTGGAGAAGGCCATACCTGTGACGAACTGCCCGAGAGCCATTGCCTCCCTGCCGTCAGGATCGTTATTCACCGCCTTGCGCAGATTAGCGCTGATCAGCTTAATGGCCTCCAGATTCAGGCAGTCGGCCAGAGTCCAGGCCGCCTTGGTAGTATAACCCTCGATGGCGTGGGTCAGCGCGTCCATTCCGGTTGCCGCGGTCAGGCTCTTTGGCATAGTGGACATCATATCCGGGTCCACCAGCGCAATGTCCGGAATATCGTTCACATCCACACACACAAATTTGCGCTTTTTCTCCACATCGGTGATCACGTAGTTGATGGTCGCTTCCGCAGCGGTACCCGCCGTGGTCGGAATGGCAATGGTGTATACCGTGCGGTTTCTGGTGGGCGCCACACCCTCCAGAGAGCGGACATCCTCAAACTCCGGATTGTTGATAATAATCCCGATGGCCTTGCCGGTGTCCATGGAAGAACCGCCGCCGATGGTGATCATATAGTCCGCGCCGGACGCCCTATAAGCGGCCACACCGCTCTGCACATTTTCAATGGTAGGATTGGGCTTGATATCCGAGTAGACCTCATAGTCCATGCCCTCCGCGTCCATAATGTCGGTGACCTTCTTCGTCACCCCGAATTTCACCAGATCCGGGTCCGAGGCCACAAAAGCTTTCTGAAAGCCCTTTGCCTTTACCAACCCGGGAAGCTCCTGAATGGCTCCCTTGCCATGATAGGAAATGCCATTGAGTACAAAACGATTTACCATAATGTTTTCCTTCCTTTCCTTTAAAATGTTGTCTGTTTCTGACTGACTTCATTCTAATCTATGACTACGGGGTACGTAAAGGGAGCACACCAAATTTTTAAATTTATACACTCTCCGCTTCGGCGGGTCTTTCCCCTGCCGCCCGCTGTCTGTTCTTTTTGGGGAACAGCCGCCAAGGCCCTTCCATAATCCCTGCTTCTTCACATGCGGATTGCCCGCTCTGAAAAATACCTCGCGCCCAAATGTTGTTTTCTGTGGTTTTTATATGTTTTTATGAAAAAAGGTTGTGAAATTCAGTGTATTCATGTTAGAATGCTTTTCATAAGGCTGACCAAAATGAGAAGGAAAATTATGCTGGCTCTGGAGAGAAGAAACATCATATTGGAGAAACTGCAGGAGGAAAAGCGGGTCGTTGTCAGCGAACTGAGCGCGCACTTTGGCGTCTCCGAGGAGACCATCCGCCGGGACCTGGAAAAGATGGAGAAGGAAGGCCTGGTCACCAAAAGCTACGGCGGCGCCATTCTCAATGAAAGCACCAGCATCGACATGCCGTTTAA
>JAJQCU010000229.1:0-517 GCA_021202575.1 Lachnospiraceae bacterium | reverse complement strand
GTTTAACGTGCGAAAAAAGGGAAATGTGGCGGGCAAGCAGCGTCTCGCCGATCTGGCCGCCGGCCAGATCCGGGACGGCGACCACATCATTCTGGACGCCAGCTCCACCTCCGTCTTCATCGCCAAGGCCATCAAGGATAAGAAAAATCTGACCGTCCTGACCAACTCCATCGAGATCATCATCGAGCTCTCCGACATGCCCGACTGGAACATCATCTGCTCCGGCGGCAGCTTAAAGGAAGGATATCTCGCCCTGGTGGGTCCCAAGGCGCTGGAAAATCTCTCCAGCTTCAACGCGGACAAAGCCTTCTTTTCCTGCAAAGGAATTGATATTGAGCGGGGCATCACCGACGGCAACGAAATGTTCACCCAGGTAAAGCAGGTCATGATGCATTCCGCCGCGAAATCCATCCTCGCCGCAGACAGCACCAAATTTGACAAAATCGCCTTCTCCCGGCTCTGCGATGTGAAGGACATGCAGACCATCCTGATGGACCGGAACCCGGAGGAGCGCTGG